>JACCZO010000326.1 GCA_013695925.1 Chthoniobacterales bacterium | reverse complement strand
GGCACGACATTCACAAAATGCGCGCTTTCGTTCGTTTTCGCGAAGTGGCGCATGGCGCGGAGAAATGGTATATCGCCTGGTTCGAGCCCCAGCATCACATCGTCGAGCAGAACGCACCTTTTTTTGCCGATCGTTTTGCTTCCATGCGCTGGTCGATCCTGACGCCAGACCGTTGCGCGCATTGGGATGGCCGCACTCTTTCTTTCACGGCGGGGGTGCCGCGCTCAGAGGCGCCCGGCGCGGACGAGATTGAAAATCTTTGGCGCACCTACTATGCGAACATTTTCGACCCGGCCCGCGTAAAAGTGCACGCAATGCAGGCCGAGATGCCGAAGAAATCTGGCGCAACCTGCCGGAAGCGACGCTCATCCCGGAGCTCCTGCGCGCGGCGCCGCAACGGGTCGAGACGATGATGAAACAAAGCGCGGCGAAAGGAAAAGCGACCGACGACGAATGGCATCCCGCGCCGGTACCCGAGACCTCCAGCCTGACGACCTTGCGCGAGGCAGCCCGCGGCTGTCGCGCCTGTCCGCTCTACAAAAATGCGACCCAGACCGTGTTCGGCGAGGGGCCGAAGAAAGCGGCGATGATGCTGCTCGGCGAACAACCGGGCGACCAGGAAGACCTGAGCGGGAAGCCGTTTATCGGCCCGGCCGGCCAGCTTCTCGATCGCGCGCTCGAAGAAGCGGGGATCGATCGCAACGCGGTCTACGTGACCAACACAGTCAAACATTTCAAATGGGAGCCGCGCGGGAAACGCCGCATCCACCAGAAACCGAGCTCGCGCGACATCGCTGCCTGCCGGCCCTGGATGGAGGCGGAGCTTCGGGTCGTTAGGCCGGGCGTTCTCGTCTGTCTCGGTTCGACCGCGGCGCAGGCGCTCTTCGGCTCCTCCTTTCGCGTCACGAAGGAGCGCGGGAAGGTGCTCGAATCAGAGTTCGCGCCCCGGGTCGTCCCGACAGTGCATCCCTCTTCGCTTCTGCGGCAGCCCGATGAAGAGAGCCGCCGGCGCGAGTATGCGCTTTTCGTCGAGGACCTGCGTGTCGCGCTTCGCGCCTCGACTGCGAAATGATCCGGCCGTCGGCCTAACGAACTATTTTTTCGGCTCGGCGCTCGGGCTTGCTTCCGCGGCGTCTGTTTTCGCGCCGCTTTTCGCTTTCCCCGCGGTCTTGGCGCCGAGCTTCACGCTTTTCGCTTCGAGCGAGCCATCTTCCTTTTTCCAATAAGAGCCGCGCACCTGCTCGTCGGCCACGATGTCGGACATGGCCGCAGCGGCGTCGTTCTTGGTGATCTTGGTTTCGTCGGTCACCTTGATCGTGTGCTTGCCGACGGTGAAGGTCTTGGCACTCGCGTCGACCGACAGAATCTTGCCGCGGTAAGCGGTTGGCCGGGCCGCTTTCTCGGTCGCGGCGGCGCTGGCTCCGGGCGAAGCGCTCGCATCCGGAGCGGGAGATTTTTTCCCCTGGGCCAGGGCCGGGGAAACACAAAGGATGCAGGCTGCAAGGCAGGCCGCGGTGAGGGATGGGATTTTTGCTTTCATGAGGTTTTCTCTGGTTAGGCAGACCGTCTGGTCCGTGCAATTTCGACGGGGGCAAGTCTGCGATTCAGGCAGCGGTGTATCCGGGCGCAGTTCGTTATGCAATGCAAAACTCCGGCGGCTTTCCGGCTTGCCGCGCGGGCCCTCCGCGTTCTAGCCTGCCGGGCAATGTCCGGCCCCGAACGTTACGCCCAGTTGCGCGCGACGGCGAAGATTCGCGAGCGTCCGCTTTTTTCGCACCCGCGCAGTTTCGGTGAGCTGGAATTACAGGCGCGCTGGTTCGCGGGCGATTTTGGAAACGCCTTTACCGGCACGCAGGGCGAAGCGGTCGAGGTTGTGCAATTCGGAACCTGGAACCGCGAGGCCGGGCCTGATTTTTCCGACGCCGCCGTCCGGATCGAAGGCGGGGAAATTGTGCGCGGCAGCATCGAGTTCGATCTCACCGATCAGAGCTGGGAAGCGCATGGGCACGCCACCAACCCGGCCTTCGACGACACCGTCCTGCACGTTTTCGTGGAAGCGGGCGGGCGCGATTTTTTCACCCGCACAACCCGACACCGGCAGGTACCGCAGGTGCGGGTCGATCCTGCGACGTTGCCGGCCGCGTTTTCGCTGAATCTCCCGCTCGCGCGCCCGGGGCGCTGCCACGCGCCGCTCCGTGGCCAGCCGGAAGAAAAAATCTGCAGCATCCTGGAGGCGGCGGCGCAGTTTCGTCTCCAGCGCAAGGCGCAGCGTCTGCAACGCCTGAGCGAGCTGCACGGGAAGGATGAAGCGCTTTACCAGGAGCTGGCCGCGGCCCTCGGTTACAAACAAAACAAGCTCGCCTTCACCCTGCTCGCGCAGCGGATGCCGGGAAAACTTTTGCGCAGCCGGCCTAACGAGATCGAAGCGGTCCTTTTCGGGCTGGCCGGTTTCCTGGCCGCGCCCGACCTGGCGACATTTGCGCGCGGCACCCGGCAATACCTGCGCGTCCTCTGGGACCAATGGTGGCCGCGCCGGGCCGAGCTGGAGCGGCTCATCGTCCCGCCGCGCACCTGGCGCCTGAGCGGGACGCGGCCGCTCAATCATCCGCAGCGCCGTCTCGCCGCCCTCGCCGGGATCGTGACCAACTGGCCAGGGTTAACGCGCTCGTTAGGCAAGGACGACCTCGGCCCGGTCCGGAAGTTTTTTCGCGACCTCGCGCATCCCTTTTGGAATTTCCACTACACGCTCACCTCCGGGCCGACGGCGGCCGAAATGGCCCTCGTGGGTGAGACCCGGATCACGGAAATCCTGGCTAACGTCATCCTGCCCTGGCGCCAGTGGGAGGAGCGTGCAGTCTGGCCGGATTTCGCCCGGTTGCCCGCCCGCCTCACCAACCGACGGATCGAGACGGGAGCGGCCCGGCTCTTCGGGGACGACCCGCGTCGGCCACGTTTTTTGCGGACGGTGGCGCAGCAGCAAGGATTGCTGCAAATCTACGAAGACTTTTGCTTGCAAGACGAGTCCGACTGCGCGCAATGTCCCTTCCCCGAGCAGATGCAAAAATGGAGCTGACGAAAAATCCGGAGTCGCGGAGGGCGTTTACGCTGATTGAGCTGCTCGTAGTCATCACGATCATCTTGGTTTTAATGGGCCTTCTTTTCCCCGCTTTCCAAGGGGTCCAGAATCAGGCGAAAGTCACCCAGGCAAAGAACGACCTGACCCAGATCGTAACGGCGGTGAACGCGTACTACACCGAGTATGGGAAATATCCGATTTCGGGGACGACTGACACCACCTTCGGACCCGGAGGTGCTCCGACGAGTAACGAGACGCTCTTCAATCCGTTGCGCGGCCTTGAGCCGACTCTCAACCCTAAACAAATTGTTTTTATAACTCCGCCGGACGTGAAGGATCAGACCAATCCACGATCGGGCATCGGGACTGACGCGGGCACTTTGGGGCAGTATTTTGATCCGTGGGGTAAGAATTACGCGATCAAGATCGACGGAGACTACGATAATCAAATCGCCAATCCCTACACGTCGAACGCCGGGAGCAGCGCACTCCGCGCCGGAGTGATTGCATGGACCCTCGGCAAGGACGGCCTCGGTGGATCCGGGGACAAGAAGGCCGACGACAGTGAGGACGACGTAATCTCGTGGCAGTAGCGGCGCGCCTTTGCTTTTGACTATTCACTCATCACGGATCACGATTCACTCCTTCCTTCACGCGGGTGTAGTTCAATGGTAGAACGGCAGCTTCCCAAGCTGCATACGAGGGTTCGATTCCCTTCACCCGCTCCCTCCTCGCTCGCTCTCTTCCCGCCCGAACCCGATTAATCAATCCGGCTTTCGCGCATCCGAAAATCGTTTACTTCTAAGGATGTCCGACGAATTCGAAGCGACGGTTCCGGACCCGCATGCGAGTCCTCCGAACGATCCGCTCGATGATATTCTCATCTTCGGCAGCGTGGAAACGCGCCGGAGATTTCTCAAAAAAGTCGCAGGCACCAGCGCTGCGCTCACCCTCGGTCCGCACCTGATGGGTTTGTCCGATCTGCAGGGTGCGTCGGCCATTACGACAAACCACTCCACCACCATGGTCGACGTCCAACTCAAAATTAACGGCGCAGTCCACAAGCTCCGCCTCGACCCGCGCACTTCGCTGCTCGATTTGTTGCGGGAACATCTTCAACTCACCGGCTCGAAGAAAGGTTGCGACCACGGGCAATGCGGCGCCTGCACCGTCCTGCTCAATGGCCGGCGGGTGAATTCCTGTCTCACTCTCGCGGTCGCCCTGGAAGGCGACGAGATCACGACGATCGAAGGTCTCGCCCAAGGCGACCAACTGCATCCGATGCAGGCGGCTTTTGTCGAGCACGATGGTTTCCAGTGCGGCTATTGCACACCGGGACAAATTTGTTCGGCCGTCGCCTGTGTGCAGGAAGGCCACGCCAAGGATGACGCGCAAATTCGTGAATGGATGAGCGGCAATCTCTGCCGCTGCGGCGCTTACCCGAACATCGTCGACGCGATCAAGGAAGCCCGCGGCAAGATGGGAGTCGCCTCATGAATCCATTTACCTATTCACGCGCGGCGGATTGGCAGGGCGCGGTCCACGATGTCGCGGCCGATCCGTCGGCGAAGTTTCTCGGTGGCGGGACCAACCTGATCGACCTGATGAAGATGGGCGTGGAAAAGCCCGATCGCCTGATCGACATCAACCGGCTGCCGCTCGCGCAGGTGGAGGAAATGCCGGGCAGCGCCGGGATTCGAATCGGCGCGCTGGTCCGCAATTCCGACCTGGCCGAGCATCCGCTCGTCACCTCCCGGTACCCGGTGCTGAGTGAAGCGCTTCTCTCCGGGGCGAGCCCGCAGTTGCGCAACCTGGCCACTACCGCCGGCAACCTTCTGCAACGGACGCGCTGCTATTATTTTTACGACCCGGCCTTCCCGATGTGTAACAAGCGCCAGCCGGGCAGCGGTTGCGGCGCGCTCGAAGGCTACAACCGCATCCACGCCATCCTCGGCCAGAGCGAGCAATGCATCGCGACGCATCCGAGCGACATGTGCGTGGCGATGGCCGCGCTCGACGCCGTCGTCCGGGTGCAGGGGCCGAAGGGCGAGCGCACGATCCCGTTCGCCGACTTCCACCGCCTGCCCGGCGATACGCCCGGCGTCGAGACCAATCTCCAGCCTAACGAGTTGATCACCGCGGTCGATCTGCCGGCGATTCCGTTCGCCACCCGCTCGCATTATTTGAAAGTGCGCGACCGGGCGAGCTACGCCTTTGCCCTCGTCAGCGTGGCGGCGGCTCTCGAACTCGAGGGCGGCAACATTAAGTCGGCCCGGGTCGCCCTCGGCGGGGTGGCCCACAAACCGTGGCGCGCCACCAAGACGGAGCAGGCCTTGATCGGGAAGAAAGCCGACCCCGAAACCTTCCGGGCCGCGGCCGAAGCCGAGCTGGCCGCCGCCAAGGGCTACAAATACAATTCTTTTAAGATCGAACTGGCCAGGCGGGCCATTATCCAAGCGCTCAGCACGGTTGCCAAAATGGCGTGATGATACTCGCGACGAAGTGATCTCATTTATGGCGAACACAAATATTCTCGGACCCGCCCGCAGCCGGGTCGATGGCCCGCTCAAAGTCACCGGCCGCGCCAAGTACGCGGTCGAGTTTGAAATCCCGCGCTGCGCTCACGCCTGGCCGGTGGTCAGCACCATTTCGAAAGGCACCATCACCGCGATGGACACCAAAGCGGCGGAGTCCGCGCCTGGCGTCCTCAAAGTCCTGACTCACCAAAACGCGCCCCAGCCGACGGAGGCCTCCGGCGGCGGCGGCGCAGCCCGCAGCGAAGGCATTCGGATCGAGGAACGCAATCCGTTGAGCGACGACAAAGTGCATTACGCCGGGCAATTCATCGCCCTCGTGGTGGCCCAGACCCTGGAGCAGGCGCGTTATGCGGCCTCGTTAGTCAAAGTCAATTACGCGCCGGAAGCGCCGCTCCTCGACATGGCGGCGGCGCGCAAAGAGTCCGAGAAGCCGAAGAAAAACAACGACGAAAATGTGCAGCCGAAGAAAGGCGACGTCGAGCCGGCGCTGGCCAATCATATCCTCCTTGGTGTGCGGCAGACCTACAGCACGCCGACCGAAACGCACAACCCGATCGAAATGTCGGGCATCATTGCGGCCTGGGAAGGCGATCGGAAATTAACCGTCTGGAACGCGACTCAATTCGTTAAAGGGGTGCAGAGTATCCTCGCCCGCACCTACGGGCTCGATCTCGAGAACGTCCGCGTCATTTGCCCCTTTGTCGGCGGCGCCTTCGGCTGCAAGGGCGCGCTCTGGCCGCACGAATTGCTCGCCGTCATGGCCGCGAAAGCCGCCGGGGTCCCGGTCAAGTTCCACCTCCCGCGCAGGGAGATGTTCACCACCACGGGCCATCGCACGCCGACCGTGCAGGAGATTTCCCTCGCCGCCACTTCCAAAGGAAAATTACAGGCCATCAAGCACGTCAGCCACACCGCCGGCGCGTTCGTCGGCGATTGGGTGGAATCGTGCGGCGCGCGCTCGAGCGCCGTCATGTATGCGAGCGAGGCGATCAAGGTGGAGGAAACTGTTTACCCGCTCAACGTCGCCATCCCCACCTTCATGCGCGCGCCGGGAGAATGCCCGGGCGTTTACGCCCTCGAATGCGCGCTCGATGAATTGTCCTACGTCCTCTCCATGGACCCGGTGGAAGTGCGCCTCGCGAATCACGCCGACGACCACCCGCTCAAAGGCGTCCCCTTCAGCGCCAAGCATCTCAAGGAAGCCTACCAGGTCGGCGCGGAAAAATTCGGCTGGTCGAAACGCAATCCCCGCCCCGACACCATGCGCGACGGCGACCTCAAAGTCGGCTGGGGCATGGCGACCGCCACCTATCCCGCGCACAAAATGTCCGCTGCGGCCAAGGCTACCCTCTTCGCCGACGGCCGCGCGGTCGTGCAATGCGCTACGCACGATCTCGGCACCGGCGCCTACACCGCGTTCACCCAGATCTCCTCCGAGCAGCTCGGCGTTCCGTATGAGAAAGTGACCTTCGAGCTGGGCAAATCGGATTTCCCGTTCGGCCCCGTCGCCGGCGGCTCCAACTCGACCGGCACGGTCGGCACCGCGATTCACGACGCCGCGCAGATGCTGCACCGCGCGCTGGCCGAGCTCGCGGTCGACGACGCCCAGTCGCCGCTCCACCGTGCGAAAGTCAACGACATCGCGATGATCGCGCCCGGCCGGCTCGGCTTGAAGAAGGACCCGAACAAGTCCGACAACTTCACCGACATTCTGAAACGCGCCGGTAAGAACGCCATTGCGGTCCAAAGCAAAATGGAGGAGCCGGAAGAGGACAAAAAGCACGCCTTCCAATCGTGGGGCGCGCATTTCTGCGAAGTGAAAATCGATCCGCTCGTCCCGCGCGTGCAGGTCACTCGTGTCGTCACCGTGATCAACTGCGGCCGCGTGGTTACGGCGAAACTCGCGCGCAGCCAGATCATCGGAGGCGTGGTCATGGGCATCGGGATGGCCTTGCACGAAGCGACCGAGTACGACCCGAAGACCGGCATGCCGGTAAACCCGAACCTGGCCGAATATCACGTCCCGACCAACGCCGACATTCCCGAGATCGACGTCCATTTCGTCGGCGAGCCCGACTTCGCTTTCAACCCAATCGGCGCGCGCGGGATCGGCGAGATCGGCATCACCGGCATCGCCGCGGCGGTGGCCAACGCCGTTTACCACGCCACCGGCAAACGCATCCGCGACTTGCCGATCACACCCGACAAGTTGCTCTGAAGGAATGCGTCGCGGAGTTCTTTGCCGGGTAGCGCACGCGTCTCGCGTGCTGGTTGCGGCGTCCTCGCCGCAACAGGCTTTCCTAACGATACCGGGACAAGAAAAGTTCGCGATCGCGAGGAGGCCATCGCCAGCACGCGAGACGCGTGCGCTACCCGGAGTTGAACGTGAAAGAAATTCGCGACATCATCACATCCTTCCAGCATAAACCCGACGCGCCGCATGCCCTCGCCACGCTCGTTAGGGCGCGCCGCTCCAGTTATCGCCGGGCCGGCGCGCGGCTTTTGATCGCCCCCGATCAGACCACCGTCGGCGCCTTGAGCGGCGGTTGTCTGGAAGAAGAAGTCGCCCTGCGCGCCCAGGAAGTGATCGCCACCGGCCGCCCGCTCCTGCTCACTTTCGACACCCGTCTGCGCTACGGCTGCAACGGCGCGATCGACGTCTTCGTCGAGAAACTGGCCCCGGCCTTGATCGACGCCCTCGCCGCCGCGCAAAGCGAGCGCCGCGAGTGCCGGCTTGCCACCGTTTTCCAAAATAGCGAGTCGTTAGGCAGCCGCCTTCTCGCTCCGGCGGACGACGCACCAGCCGGCGGCTGCCTGCAAACCATTCGTCCGCCGCTCCAGCTCGTCCTGATCGGCGAAGGCCCCGATAGCGCACCGCTCCGCGGGCTGTCCGCAGTCCTCGGCTGGGACGTGCGCGAGGCGGAGGCAGCCGCCGCCCTCCCTAACGAATTCGACCAGTGGACCGCCGCGGTCGTCAAGACCCATAACTACGGCCGCGACTACGCCGCGCTCGCCAAACTCCTCCCGCTCGGCCTGCTTTACGTCGCCCTCGTCGGCCCGCGCCGCCGCCGCGACCAACTCCTCCACGCCCTCCACGAGGCCGGCGTTGAGATTCGCTCCGAACTCTTCGCCCCGGCCGGGCTCGATCTCGGCGCGGAATCGCCGGAAGAAATCGCGCTCGCCATCGTGAGCGAAATCCAAACCACCCTCGCCGGGGCCAACGCCGAACCGTTGCGCGATCGCCGGGCGGCCATTCACCTGGCCGTGGCGTGAAGATCGGTGCCGTCGTGCTGGCCGCGGGCGGTTCCACCCGGCTCGGGCAGCCGAAACAGCTCCTCACCCACGAAGGCCAGACTCTCGTCCACCGCGCCGCCGCGGCCGCGCTCGAGGCCGGTTGCGCTCCCGTCGTCGTGGTGGTCGGCGCCGAGCGCGAGAAGATCGTCGCTGCTTTGCGCGACCTCGCCGTAACCATCGTGCCTAACGACGACTGGCCGCGCGGAATGGGCACCTCGGTCCGCGCGGGTGTCGCCCGCCTGCAGGAAAGCGACGCGCTTATTATGCTCGTTTGCGATCAGCCCAAAGTCGACGCCGTTCTCTTGCGCCAGCTCATTGCCCGCCAGGAGGAAACCGGGCAGCCGATGGCCGCCTCCGGCTATTCGGGCACCCACGGCGTGCCCGCGCTTTTCTCCCGGTCCTGCTACGAGCGCCTTCTCGCGCTGGATGACGAAACCGGCGCGAAAGCTCTCCTCCTCGGCCGCCCCGGCGAAGTCGCATCCGTTCTGTTCGAGGCGGGCGCGATCGACATCGACACCCCGGCCGATCTCGAATTCCTAAGCAACTAAAACCACCTCAGCGCGGGCTAATTGCTTACATATGTTGGCGCCATGGTCATGGCCGTCGATCGCGAACCCGACGTCTTTACCGCGATCAGCCATCATCGAAGGCATCCATCGCTCGGCATTCGACGTCAATAGGTGGCGGGGAATCGGGGTGGCCCCTAGCCCAAGCCAAAAATCCTAACGAGCTGCTGTTTGCCTTTGAGCTTTCGTTCGCCCAGATCGGTCAGCTTTTCGCTGGCCGGTAAATGTTCCTGGAAATCGGCCGAGAGCAGGACTTGCTGGTTGAGTTCTTTCATTACTCCCTCGAGCCGGAAGACGGTGTTGACCGGGTCGCCGATGATGGTGGCGTCGCGCTGAGCATCGATCCCGACGTTGCCGCAGGTGACGCTGCCGTAGTGCAGCGCGATGCCGACCTGGAACGGGTCGCCGTTGGCCCAGGTCGTCTTGGCGGCGAGCGCGAGCATGTCGCGCGCGATCTGGAGCGTGGCGGCGCAGTTGACGTTCTGGCCGTTGCATTCGCTCCAGTAGGCGAGGACGGCGTCGCCGATGAATTTATCGACCGTCCCGCCGCTGCGGGTGACGAGGTTGCCCGCTTCGCGAAACCAAATTCCGAGCTGTTGCGCGAGGTGGGAGCTGGAAATTTTCTCAGCCATGGTGCTGAAGCCGCGAATGTCGCAAACGAGCAGCGCGACCGGCCGGATGACGGAGGCAACGCCGGCCATCGAGCCAGCGAGGGTGACTTCGAGGTGCGCGCTCGAGATGTCATCCTCGATGAGATCGAAAACGATCTGGTTTTTCGCCACTTCAATCCGCGCTCCGGGGGCGAGAGTCATCGGCATGACGACGCGCTGGCCGTTGACCAAAGTGCCGTTGCGGCTGCCGAGGTCGATGATTTGATATTGGTAGCCATCGTGACAACGAATGAGCGCGTGCTGGCGGGAGACGAGCGGGCTGCCGCTCAGGCAGACGGTGTTGTCGGCGGTGCGGCCGATGGTGGCGGTGTTCCCGATGGTGAGCTCGAAGGGCTCGCCGGCGAGGGGCGTGATGCGGAGTTTGGCTGGCACGGCTGGGAGTATCTGGCAGCAGGTGGCGTGCGACAAGATCGTCTTAATCCGATGGCGCGCGGCGGAAATCGGGCGATATAATTCGCGCTTTCCCGATGGCCGAGAATTTGACGTTCGATCACTACGAAGTGCTGACCTGCGAAGACGGTTCTCCGTTTGAACTCGGCCGCGGGGCGATGGGCATCACCTACAAGGCCTTCGATACCAACCTGCGGGTCCACGTCGCGCTCAAGGTGATCAACGCGCGCTTTCTCGAGAGCGAAATCGCGCAGCAACGTTTCCTGCGCGAGGCGCGGGCGGCGGCGCAATTGCGACACCCGAACGTGGCCTCGGTCTATCATCTCGGGACGAGCGCGGACGCGTTCTTTTACGCGATGGAGTTTGTCGACGGCGAAACGGTCGAGTCCTTTATCAAGCGCCAGGGGCCGATCGATCCGGTGGTGGCGTTGCGCATCACCCTGCAGGTGGCGCGGGCGCTGGCGGCGGCGGAGAAGGTGCACCTGGTCCATCGCGACATCAAGCCGGCCAACCTCATGCTCGTTAGGGAAGACGACGATTTCCTGGTCAAGGTGATCGATTTCGGCCTGGCCAAGTCGATCAAGCACGAAGGGGATGACGATCTGGCCACCCTCTCGATGGGTGGATTTGTTGGGACGGCGCACTTCGCCAGCCCGGAGCAGCTGGAGGAAAAGGAGATCGATGTCCGGTCGGATATCTACTCGTTAGGGGTAACGCTCTGGTACATGCTCGCGGGAGAGGCGCCTTTTGGCGGTTCGCTCGCCCAGGTCATGAGCCAGCACCTGCACAAACCGCCGCCGCTCGAGAAGCTGCAGAATCTTCCCGAGTGCGTCCGCGCCGCAGTCGGGCACATGATTGAAAAAGATCCGGCGGCGAGGCCGCAGACACCGTCGGCTTTGCGCGGGGAGCTGGAGAATTGCCTCACCCTGCTCGCCGCAGGGGCCGCGCCTAACGAGCAGGATTTTCCCACCATGGTCGAGGCGCCGGGGACGTCCGCGCCCGAACTGCACCCGCCGCCGCTCCCGCAACCTGGGTCGTCTTCGCGCGGAATGATCTGGGGATTGTTGCTGGTTGTTTTTCTGCTTGGGGCCGGGCTGCTCTTTTTTCTGAAAACGCGCCAGCCGACCTCGGCGCCGCCCGCGGCTGGGATCTCGCCCACGCCCTCGTCGGCGGTGGCGCAGGCCACGCTCGCGCCGACGGCCTCGCCTGCACCCTCGTTAGGCGAATCCCCGGGCCTGACGAGGGAGGCGATGGCGGAGGCGGAGAAGTTTGAAGCGGCGCAGGACTGGCCGCGCGCGATCGCGGCTTACGTGGAGGTGCAAAAGAAGTTTCCCAAAAACGAAGTCGGGCGGGTGCGCCTGGAATTGATGTTGAGCAAACTGCAATCCGAAAAAAGCGCGCTGCCGGAGGAGAATTTCGACGCCTGGCGGGGACCGCTGACAGACGCAGCCAAACTCGAAGTCGTGAGTGCGATGGAGATTCTGGCTGAGTCTCTGCGCAAACGCGATCCGAAGGCGTCCTTTGAGTGGCTGAGCGCGGCCGCCGCCCGCGGGCGGGCGCACGCCATGGCGGAGGTCGGCTTGCGTTACTCCAACGGCGCCGGGGTGGAACGCGATTTCGTGAAGGCAGCGCAATGGTTTGAAAAAGCGCGAGCCGCGGGCGACGTCAGTGCGCGGACCTTGCTCGCGGAGTGTTACCTCTTCGGAAAAGGCGTGAGCAAGGATGAAGCGAAAGCGATCACGCTCCTGCAGGACGCGGCGGCGGCGAACGATCCGCGGGCGATGGATCAACTCGGGACCTGCTACCACAAGGGGATCGGGGTGGCGCGCGACGATCGCGAAGCGTTTCGCTTCTACAGCGCGGCGGCGAAGTTGAACTACCTCGATTCGGCGGGGAATCTCGGGGTTCTCTACCTAACGAGTGATGGGACCGACCTGGGAAAAAACCTACCCGCCCGGACGGAGAAGGCGGTCGACCTCTTCCGGGAAGGCGCGAAGCAGAACAACGCCTTTTGCATGTTTCTTTATGCGCGCTGTTTCGAGGGCGGCACCGGGGTGGAGGCGAACCCAGGCGAGGCAATCGAGTGGTATCGGCGCGCGGCGGAGGCGGGGAATCGCGCGGCCCAGGATTGGTGTCGCCAGCATAAGGTGGACTTCCAGTTGTAGCCGGGGGCGCTGAACCCCGGCAGAGCAAATCCCGACCGGGGTCAGCG
>JACCZO010000308.1 GCA_013695925.1 Chthoniobacterales bacterium | reverse complement strand
CCAAGATCAGACCAAACCTCCAACCCAATCTCTCAGCCAATGAATTAAAACAAACCTGAACCCGTAATCACCCTTGACTCCCTACATAGGGGTTAGACGGTTGGGCGGTACGTAGATAAGCGCTTCTTCTGCGAATCATAATAAAGATCGGGTCTGCTGTGCCACTCGTGCTTAATGCCACGCATGACAAGAGCACAGTCTAGCTCGACGCTGCCCTCGGGAAAGCGCGTGCGATCAGAAAAGAAGCTGGTGTGGGCGTCCTCTACCTGCATGGGCTGAATACTCCAATCTAGGCTTCGAAGCTCCATCCCGTGGTAATGCCCCTCTTGGTGTGTTGCGGAGTAGCCGGTGGCTCCGAGTGAGAAGAACGAAGCTGCTTGCTCCACCGTGTCGAACAAGCTGCCGTCGGGTAGGGCTTGCCCTACCAGACCTTTGAAGCGTGCTTCTTCGCTGCCGTCCTGACGTCGAATAGTCACGGCGATTTCATCGGCAGATTCGTCTGCGACGAAACTGCCTTTATCGAAGATGCCGGGAAACACTCTGCCACCGAGAATTTTGTTGAGGGTAGAATTCGTATCTCTGCGCGGGATAAAAACACCTTCTTTCGTTCCGTCGTCTTGATCCCACTCTACTGCGATTCGATGCGCTGCGTTTTCGGATCCTAAGCCGAGCCACGCCGGCAGCATCCGCGGGCGAAGCTCGCGGAAGCGAATCATGCAAACTCCTCCGATGCCTTTTCCGCGAAAGACCTTCGGGCGGAAGCCCGACGGTAGCACCTGCTGCAACACTTCAGGATCGATGTGGTAATTAAGGAGGACGCGCCGATCAATAATTCCGTGGATGGTGTCGAGTAGCATGACGCGTGGCTTACCGTCTAACGAGAACAAGATGAGGTGCCGCGAGCGAGAGCGCGCAGTGCAGCTGATTGACGGATTGAACTCATAGAAAACTGCATAGTACGGCGGCTCGCGGTCAGCTCGATCGCCTGGTTAGGTCTATTTGTGTGATTCTTGTTTCTCGATGTCGCGCCAATACTTCTGATACACCGCAATCTTTTTCTGCAGCCGAAATGGCTTGCCGTGGAGCTTGTCCCAGAATGTGTCGAAGATGATGCCGGACATGTCGTCGGGATGAAAAATCCCACGCTGATTAAACCAGCGCGAGAGCCGTGAGCCTCTCCAAAGACCCCAATCGTTCCTGAGCCCCGTGCCCAAGCCCATGTGATACTCGATCATGTCGTCTTCGCTCTTCATCGCTTTGATGTGTGCGATGTCCTTCGGCGAAAAAATCTTCATAAGCTGCTGGTGTGCGTCATCGAGGTCTCTCGGGATGTAGGTGTCAGCACCAGCTGAGGCGACGAGCAGAGCCGCGATGCAGGAGGAGATAAGCAGGACGCGCGTCATAGACCTAACGAGAACAAGATGAGCTGCCGCGAGCGAGAGCGCGCGTGGTTGCGACTTGACGGGTTGAACTCATGCAGAGCTGGATAGTACGGCGGCTCGCGGTCAGCTCCATCGAATGGTTAGATGGTGGATGTTGCAGATCGCTTACGATATCGCTTCAGGACCGAAAAAGCGAGAAGAGCGATCGCCGCCCAACATGCGCCGCTAAGTATCCAGGCAAGAACATAGAGAAAAACATAAGGATACTGCGGTAAACCGTGGATGTATGAATCGAGTAGCTGCAAAACGTAGAATGGAAAAACCAGCACGGCGAGAACGATTCCGAGTGCATCGAAAGGTTGGCCGTGTTTGCCCCGCGGTAATTCATGAGAGAATAGCGCCAATACCGCGATTTGGTGGATGACAAAAATCACCAGTACGGCAGCCATTTGCCGACTGCGAGACGGTATATTTTGCGTCTGAACCATCTAACGAGAATTCGGCGGAATAATTCCGTCTAATCCGCTTGCCTTCGGGGCAACGGGCCGATAAAGACGGATTCATGGCCGTCATCTTGCCGCTCGTCCCCGAGGAGAGCAAGCCCAAAAAACTTCTCGAGCAGGTGCGCGATGTCATGCGGCTGAAGCACTACAGCATCCGCACGGAACGCTGTTACAGCGATTGGATCAAGCG
>JACCZO010000296.1 GCA_013695925.1 Chthoniobacterales bacterium | reverse complement strand
CTCGAGATGGCGCAAAACAGCATGCGCATTTCCTGGACGCGGCACGAGGTGGACGACCGCTTGCAAACCATCATGAAAGCGATCCACCGGGCCTGTTATCAAACCGCGGAGGCCTACGGCACGCCGGGCAATTACGTAAACGGGGCAAACATCGCGGGCTTCCTCAAAGTCGCCGATGCCATGATGGACCAGGGGGTGGTCTAGCCGGAAGCTGCCTTCACTGACTTTCGCGGCTGATTCTGGCCGCTTCAGCTTTCGCGAAATCTGCGGCCCTAACGAGGCCGACGAAGACGACGAAAGTCACGATCAGGCCCAGACCAAAGATGACGATGAGGTATTCCATTAGTCCCTCCGATTCGTCGAAATGATGGTTGTCAAAATCACGACACGGACTCCGACCCAGAGGGCGAGGATGCTCGGCACCCAGATACCAACGTAGAGGCCGTACTCGCGATTCACGAGGAACCAGAGAGCGACGCTGGCGAGGAAGCTGGCGAAAGTCGCGATCAGGAATGGATAATCAATTTTGTGGAACATAGGTTTCGGTGGTGTTGAGGTTTGGTTGAAAATAGAAGCGTCCCCGCCAGGCGGCGGGCCGATTGCGGCGCGCGCGAAAAAACGCGAACCACTGGATGGCGAGGAGAGAGCAGACGCCGAGCGGATGAAGGATCGCGCCGAGAAGGGATTGGCGGAAACGGCGGACGCCGATCAAGCGCGGAAGAAGCGAGGCCGCGATTCCCAGCAGCGTGAACCAAAACGCGGTCTCCGACGCGGAAACGCCGAGGAGAATTGCAGCGGCAACAAGAAACGGAAGCACCTGGCCTGCGAGCAGGAGCACGGTCGCCGGTCCGATCACGCCCGGCGAACCGAGACCTTCGTGCGCGCTGCGCCCGAGACCGCTCCACACTTCCCGATTGCTCGAATACATCCGGCAAACGGCGAGATCGGTCGCATCAAAAAGATCGGTCGCAAAGCCCGCGGCCCGGAAAACGCGCGGCAGTTTGGACCCATCATGCAGCGTCCCGCGGATCGCGCGGTGACCATCGCAAGCCAGGTAGGCTTCGCGCTGAACGACAAAGAGCTGACCGCAGCCTGCGCCGAAAGCGGGATTGCGGCTCGTGCGCATCGCCCGGATGGGCAAGAATCCGAGCAAGACAAAATGGATGAGCGGAATGAGAAGGCGCTCAGACAACGTGTTCGTTTGTTGCTCCGGCACACCGCTGGCCAGAGCGGCGCCGCTGCGCTTCATGAAACAGGAAATGCGCGCGAGAGCGCCCGGGTTCAGCCGCACATCGGCGTCGATAAAGATGAGCAACGGATGCCGGGCGAGATGAGCAAGCGTGTGGCAGGCGTGTTGTTTTCCCGACCAACCTGGCGGCATCGCCGGCGCAGTCTCCAGACGCACGCGCGCATCGCACTCCGCGATCTCGCGCACGATCTGCGCGGTGCGATCGGTCGAACCGTCATCGAGCACGATCAATTCCAGATCCACTTCCTGGTCTTGCAGAACCGAACGGACGGCCAGCGCGATGTTGGCTTCCTCGTTGCGCGCCGGAATCAGGACCGAACATTTCGCCGGCCGCGAATCGCACTCCGATCTTGCAGGCGCCGGCGCGTAAAGACCCAGATTGAGCAGAAACAAAACTGCCGGCACTAGGGCGAGGAGCAGGCTCGCTCCGGCGATCCACAGGATCATTTGTATTCCTCCGCGTAATGGTCGGCCGTGTAGAGCCGGCCCGTGACGCGCGCACGCACGCGGCTCCAGGTGTTATAGACGGCGTTAACCCCGGATGTTCCCCGGTCGAGCAAGTGCCACTCGGCTGCATCTCGCCGGCAGGAGCGGGCCGCGAGTTCGTCCTGCGTTTCCTCGAGCGCATTGCTTAAATCCTGCGCCCACTCGCGCGCGCTGCGCGGAAATTCCTGCTGCGGAACAATCGCTTCGCCAAACGAAATCAGCACCTCCGGCCGCGGTTCCGTCCAGAAAGAGTATTCGATCGCCAACGGGATGAAGGTGGCGTGGCCCATTTGCGCGGCCAGCTCGCCGATGCCTCGCTGCAACTTCAGGGGCCGCTCGCGCACATCCATGAATCGCCCCTGCGGGGTAAGCCAGGCGATGTTGCGCGGAGCGCTGAGGATCGCGCCGGTGGTCCGAAGAAAATTCAGGGCACCCCGCGCGGAATGCGAAGCGACGCCATAAAATCCGAGACGTTTGAAAAAGGCGTAGCGCTGGAGTGCGGCCGCGTCAATCGGGGCGTAGGAATCGGCGTCGGCAAAATAAGTTTGGGCGAGGCGCAGACAGATGAGCGGATCCCACCAGGCGGCGTGATTGAGGTAGATGACCAGCGGCGAGGCGAGATTGAAGGGCGGAAGGCCGGTATTCAAAACGCGAACGGAATGAAAACGCCGCCGCACAAACCAACGGCTGTAGGCAGAGAAGATCCGAAGCATGCCTCGAGAGATTTCAGGCACTACGACCGACGGCGTGGCGGACGCGGGCTTCATACGAGCGCGGCCATTTCTCGCGCGGGCGCGCGATCGGTCGAGTCGCCGCCAGCGCTATCCCGATCGAGGGCGTCAGCGGCGATCCACCCCGACATCAAAACCATCGGCATGCCCGGGCCGGGATGCGCCGCTCCGCCCGCGAGGTAGAGACCCTGCACATCGGAGCTACGATTGTTAGGCTTGAATGCGCCCGTGAAACGTCCGTGGCTGGCGAGCCCGTAGATCGCTCCGTTCAGGACGTGATATCGGTCGTGAATATCCTGCGGGGTGAGGGCACTCTCGGAAACGATCTCGGGTTCGAGATCGAGCCCGGCGGTCGTGCGCAACTTGTCCAAGATGGTGCGGCGATAGCGCGGCAACATTTCCTCCCAATCATGATGCGACCGGAGGTAAGGCGTATGCACGAGCACGTAAAGCGCTTCGCCGCCGGGCGGCGCGACCTCGGGCTCGCTCGTCGCCGGCGCGCACACGTAACAGGTCGGATCAGGTGCGGGTTCGCCCTTGCGATAAATGAACTCAAATTCTTCGTGCGGATCGCGTGAGAAAACGAAGTTGTGATGCAGCAGTTGCGCCGGCCGCTTTTTCAAACCGAGATAAAGGACCACGCCGGAACAGGCTGGCTCGTAGCTCCGCCGCTTCTCAAATTTTTTCACGCCGCCGAGAAGCTTACGGTGCGTGCGAACAGCATCGCAATTGGAAATAACCGCATCGAAGGGAAGATGCGCGCCGGTTTCCAATTCGAGTCCGGTGACGCGGTTGTTCGTCGTCGAGATGCGTTTGACCGATGCGTTGGTGCTGATTTCCACGCCGAGCTCGAGCGCGAGTTTCGTGAGGGCGCGCGGAATTGCGGCCGTCCCGCCGCGCGGATACCAGATGCCTTCGCTGGTTTGCATATGCGCGATGCCGCAGAGCACAGCCGGCGAAGCGTCGGGCGCGGAACCGACGTATTGGGTGAAGTGATCGACCATCTGCGCGACCCGCTCATCGGGCACAAACGAACGCACCGTGCCGGCGACGCTACGGCCCATGCGCAGCGCAAGGACATCCGATAACGTCCCGGGCTCCACCATCTTTCTGGCATTGAACATGTCGAGCAGGCCGCCGAGCGGACGCCAGAAAAACCACTTCTCGGAAACGCGATGAATGCGCTCCGACAAGGCAAGAAAACGCGTGTAACCGTCCGCGGTCTCGGCGGAGCTATATTGCGCAAGCGTTTCGCGCATCGCGCGCTCGTTCTTGACCAGATCGAGGGTGGTGCCGTCGGAGAAAAAGGAGCGCCACTGCGGATCGAGTGGGATTAAATCCAACGCCTCGTCGACGTCCCGCCCGGCCTCCGCGAAAATGCGCCGCAAAACGGAGGGCAGAGTCAAAATCGTCGGCCCCATGTCGAAGCGGAAACCGTCCTGCTCCAGAACCGCCGCTTTTCCGCCTAACCAATCGTTGCTTTCAAAAAGGGCGACTTCGTGGCCGCGCGCCGCCAGCACGCAGGCTGACGCCAGCCCGCCCAATCCTCCACCGATAATTCCAACTCGTTTCATAAGGGTGCCCTTTCATTCCGGATGCGCCTGGTGAGCGCGCCGGCCAGTTTGCGGAACGCGCCGAGACGCGCCCCGTTGCGGCCGTGCGCGGCCAGGAT
Source organism: Chthoniobacterales bacterium (assembly GCA_013695925.1). Classification (GTDB taxonomy): domain Bacteria; phylum Verrucomicrobiota; class Verrucomicrobiia; order Chthoniobacterales; family UBA10450; genus Palsa-1392. The sequence goes on along the minus strand of JACCZO010000296.1, from coordinate 6,046 downwards.
GTAAGAAAAGAAAATGTGCGCGTCGCCCGCCGACGTTTCGTCGAAGTGCCGATAAAATTTGCCGCGACGCACGCCAACGACGTGAGGAAACGTCATCTCGAGCAGCCCCTCATCGCCGCGAGTTACGCCAAAGCCGCTCTTCTTCACGCCGCCGAAAGGCAGGCGCGGATCGGCGGTGGGCGCGATCAAGTCGTTGATCAACACAAAGCCGCTCTTGATATGTGGCGCGATCGATTGCGCCTTGGCGACGTCGCGCGAGAAAATGGAAACTCCGAGCGCGTAATCGTGGGCTTCGGCGCGCGCAACCGCGGTTGCCTCATCTGCAACGCGCTCGATTGAAAATTCTACCCGGCCCAGAGACTGCAGGCGCCCGAGCAACTCATCCGCGATCGCTTCGACAACGATCAACCTTTTCGGACGCATGCACGTTTCGCCGCCATTAAGGTGCGTGCCGAAGCCGAGCGCGCGCACGACCAGGTCGATGTCCGCGTCCGCAAAAACCAGCACCGCATCTTCGCCTGAAAGTTCCATTACGGCCGGCGTGTGGTGTGGCGCCAGTTGCTCCGCGACGGCGCTGCCGTTTTCGGATGAGCCGGTGAAAATCACTTTGTCGACGCCTTGCGCGATCGCGTCGCGCGCCGCATCGATGCTCTCCGGCAGAATCGTGAAGAGAGCGGGATCGAAGCCGGCGTCGTAGACCAGTTGCGCAAAGGCCATCGCGACCGCGCCGGTCCTGGGCGCTGGTTTGAGGACGACGGCGTTGCCGGCCGCGAGCGCATGGAGAGCCTGCACCGCGGGTAGGAAAAGCGGGTAATTGCCCGGGCCGATCACGAGCACGAAGCCGAAAGGTTGGCGATGCACCTCGAAAGAAAATCCGCGCAACCAAAACGGTTGTCCGTGATTGCCGCTGCGCCTCGGTGCGAGCACACCGGCCGCGGAGCGCTCGAGCCATTTGCAGGCATCGGCCAGAGGCAAGACTTCGGAGACAAGTTTCTCGGCCAGCGGACGCTGATTAACGGCGGCGGCGGCCGTTGCCAGTTCTGGCGCCGCGGCGGCGATCAGGTGACGCAACTCGCGCACGAGCCGCAAGCGTTGGTGCATCGGTCGCGCGCTCCATTCCTTCTGCGCTGCGCGCGCGGCCGCCAGATTCAACTCGCCCGCAGTAGTGAGTTGCCGGTTATGATCGTGCATCACGCGGTCTCCAGATTCATCGGCGCCAGCTCCGGCGTTGGCGCCCACTTTGTATCAGGCGTCATGCCCAAATCGTTGAGCAATAATCGCGAGCTGATGCGCGCGGATTCAAAAATGACCGGCAGCCCGCTGCCCGGATGCGTGCCGCCGCCGACCAGATAAACGCCCTGCAAATCTTCGAACCGGTTGTGCGGACGCAGGTGCAGCATTTGATCTAGGCTATGCGCGAGATTGAAGGTCGCGCCCTGGTGGATTTCGTATTTCTGGTCCCAATCGTCGGGCGTGATGACGCGCTCGAAACGAATGCGCGATTCGAGATCGGTGAAACCAGCCTTCGCCACCTGCCTGAGCAGCAAGGCACGAAAACGTACCCGCTCGCGCGACCAATCGACATTCGAATGCTGGTGGGTGACGGGCGCGAGCAGGTAAAGCGCGCTCATCCCCGGAGGGGCGAGCGTCGGGTCGGTTACGCTCGCATTTTGAACGTAAAACGAAGGATCCGCGGAGAGGACGTGCTGGTTTTCCACTTCGTCCAGATTGCGCTCGTAATCGGCGGCGATGTGAATGCTGTGATGGGGCAAATCGAAAGTGCCTTCGACCCCGAGATACATCATGAAGGTCGAACAGGAGAATTTCTTGCGCGCGATTTTGCGATCGGTCCAGCGACGCCGCAAACGATCCGGCACCAGCCGCGACATGGCGCGGGCGAAATCTGCATTCACGACCACGGCACTCGCTTTTTCTTCGCCGGCTGCAGTCCGAACACCCTTCGCGCGTCGACCCTCGAATAGAATCTCCTCCACCGGTTCATCCAGACGGATTTCAACCCCGAGGCGCTGCGCTACTCGCGCCATCGCGGCGGTGACCGCACCGCAACCGCCGATTGGATGAAAGACACCGTACTCGTATTCGAGAAAGGAAAGGATCGAGAAAAGGCTCGGGCAGCGGAAGGGAGACATCCCGAGGTATTTCGACTGAAAGGAGAACGCGAGCCGGATGCGCGGATCCTGGAAGAAGCGCTTCAAATAAGTATCGAGCGACTGATGCGGCCGCAGCATCGGGAGCATCTTGAGCAGCCGCACGTTGATGAGATCCTGCCAGCCGAGGAACGGCGTCTCGAGACACGGCTCCATCCGCTCGAGCTTGGTCCGGTTCTCGTTCAGGAAACGGCGAAAGCCGGGAGCATCCGCTGGAGCGAGGGCGGCGATTTGCTCTTCCATGCGGGCCACGTCGGGCATGGCGTTGAGCTCGCCGCCGTTCCCGAAAATGATTCGATATTGCGGATCGAGTCGGACTAATTCCACCTCTTCGCGGAACGTCGTTCTAGCCGCCCGGAAAATTTCTTCGAGGACGCGCGGATAGAGAAAAAAAGTCGGGCCGAGATCGAACTTGAAGCCGTCCGCTTCAATCGATGAGGTGCGGCCGCCCAGGGTTGGGAGCCGTTCGATGACTTTGACTTTCGCGCCCGCGCTGGCGAGCAGAATAGCTGAGGCAAGACCTCCGGGACCGGCTCCGATAACAATAATAGGCTCACTCATATTTGAACGAATGTCTAGTTATTATTTAGCTTTTAGCGGCCGTCAAGGCTTAAGTCTAATTATTGTCTAAAAAGGACTTGCAGATGTCTAGAGATTGTTGAAACATCTACCATGGATTACCCCATTCAGGCCGTCGTCCGCCGGACCGGCATCAGCGCCCACGTTTTGCGTGTATGGGAAAAGCGCTACCAGGCGGTGGTCCCGCAGCGGACCGAGACGAAACGCCGTGTCTACAGCGAGAGCGACATTCGTCGACTCCAACTGCTGCGCGAGGCGACGCTGCTCGGGCATTCCATCAGCAGCGTGGCGAAACTCACGACCGACAAACTGGAATCGCTCATCGCGCAATCGGGACAAATATCGGTCCAGAAAAAGGCGGACACCAGCAACGGGGCGCGGGCGAACGCAGCGCCCATCATTCAAGCTTGTATCGCGGCAGTGAAAGCCTTCGACACGGAGGCGCTCAATACTCAGCTGCACCGTGCGACGGTCGAATCGGGCTTTAATGGTCTGCTCCGGCACGTCATCGCGCCTCTCACACAAGAGCTGGGCGATTTGTGGGGCGCAGGTTATTTGAAGATCGCGCACGAACATTTTGCCACTGCTGCGATTCGCGCTTTTCTTTTGAATCCGGCGCGGCAATACGCCGGCACCACTTCCAACTCGACCGTAGTCGTGGCCACGCCGCAGGGGCAATTGCATGAACTGGGAGCCGTCATGGCCGCTTCTCTCGCAGCCGAACAAGGCTGGCACTCCATTTATCTCGGACCAAGCCTGCCCGCGGCGGAGATTGCCGGAGTCGCCTTGCAGAACCGCGCGCGGGCTGTCGTGCTCAGCATCATTTATCCAGAGGACGACCCGAACATCCAACCCGAGCTCCAAGATTTGCGGCATCTTCTTCCCGCCAACGTCAATATTCTCGTCTGCGGACGCGCGGCGGATAGTTACGCGGCGGCCATCGAGGCGATCAACGCGGTCGCGATCCGGGACCTCGCGCATTTCCAGACCGAACTGGCGAAAATCAAAGCCCACCGGATATGACATCTCTCTTTGGCCGCAAGGCAAACAAACCCAATTTGCAGATCGGCGAGCGCGCGCCCGCCCTGCAGGTCATGAATCAGGATCGAGCGATCGTCGATCTCGCTTCGGCCTACCAGCGCGGGCCCGTTCTGATTTACTTCTATTTGCGAGCGGGCACACCGGTTTGCACGGCGCACGCCTGCCGATTTCGCGATGGGTTCGATCAACTGCAGGAGAGCGGGGTCCAGATTTTTGGCGTCAGCAGCGATCCGGCGGAGCGTTTGCAGGCCTTCAAAACGCGTCATCAGCTGCCTTTCGATTTGCTCGCGGACACGAAGGGAGAAATCGCCGCCGCCTTTCACGTCCCGTCGTTCTTTGGCTTCCCGGCGCGGCGGGCGTTTCTGATTCGCGACGGAGTCATCAGCTGGAAAGGCCGCGCGGCCGATTCTCCGGCAATCTTCGACCACCTTCGAGAGAGGCCAACTCTCGGCCAGTAAGGATGCAGGAATTTTCCTTCCGTTCCGAAATCCTGCTCCCGCGCAAGCGCGACGAAATCTTCCGGTTTTTCGCCGACGCCGGGAACTTCGAAGTGCTCACACCACCGTGGCTAAAGTTCCGCGTCCTCACGCCGCAACCGATCACGATGCAGCCGGGAACACTGATTGATTACAAACTGCGCGTGCACGGCCTTCCCCTGGCCTGGCGCTCGGAAATCACCCGCTGGGATCCGCCTCTGTCATTTGTCGACGAACAGCGGCGCGGACCGTATCGCGAATGGATTCACGAACATCGCTTCGAGGAGCAGGGCGACGCGACCCTTTGCACCGACTTCGTGCGCTACTCCGTCTGGGGCGGTGCGCTCATCAACTGGCTGATAGTGCGCCGGGACGTGGAAAAAATCTTCGCTTTTCGCACCGAACAGTTGGGGAAGCTGTTTGGCACGCCGGTCGCGTCACCGACGAACTGACGCCCGCGCCAATCGGGAAAGCGGAGCGGACGATTATTTGCTCGACGCTCCCAGCGTTTGATTGCGAAAAAGCGCTTCGTCAGTCAATCTCTCCGAGATCGATTCGCTCATTATGGCGCCTGATCCCTACTTTTTTCTCATCATCTTCTGCGGGGTGGCGTTGACTTTTCCCGTCATGCCGCTGGCCCTAGCCTGGCTGTGGCGAAGATTTTTTCAACCGCCCAAACCGGGCCCGGCCAAAAACGCAACCTATGAATGCGGCGTGGAGTCGTTAGGCGAAGCGCAGATCCAATTCCACGCGCAGTTCTATCTCTACGCAATCATCTTTCTCATCTTCGACGTCGAATCGATTTTCCTGGTGCCCTTCGCGGTCGCGTTCACCGGTTTGCCGTTTGGCGCGTTCGTCGCGATTTTGATTTTCCTGCTCCTCTTGCTGGAAGGGCTGGTTTGGGCCTGGGGCAAAGGTTGTCTAAATTGGACGAAGTGATGGCGCCGCAAATCGACGAAGGACTCCGCAGCGAGCTGCAAAAGCAGGGCATCTGGGTGACCTCGATGCAGGAGCTCTATAATTGGGGCCGAAAGAATTCGATTTGGCCGCTCCAGTTCGGGCTCGCCTGTTGCGCGATCGAGATGATCGCGACCGCCGCCTCGCGCTACGACCTCGCGCGCTTCGGCGGCGAAGTCTTTCGCCCTTCGCCGCGCCAGGCCGATCTCATGATCGTGGCCGGCACCGTGACGAAGAAGATGGCCCCGCAAATCGTTAGGCTCTACAACCAGATGCCGGACCCGAAATACGTCATCTCGATGGGCGCCTGCGCCATTTCCGGCGGGCCCTTCAAGCAGGGCTATAACGTCCTCAAGGGGATCGACCGCTATATTCCAGTCGACGTTTACATCTCCGGCTGCCCGCCCCGGCCGGAGGCGCTGCTCCACGCTTTCATGGAATTGCAGCGCAAAATCGACGGGCAAAGATTGACCGGCACGCCCAAAGCCGATCATCTGGAGGCGACGCACCCGAGCGAGTTTCCGGTGCCGGAGTTTGGTGCCCACGATCTGCAACCGCCGGCGAATCCGGCGCTTTTTCATCCGCCTGAAATTCACCGCTAAAGAGTTTGTAACGAGCGTAGGGGTGGGGAAATAGTAACTACGTCCCCTACGTAACCGATGTCAGCCACCTTCACCGCGATGCCGAAAGGATTTGCGCGCCAGCTTCTGGATCACGAAGTGGCATCGGGCAAACCCGCCGACGCAAAAGATTCCGCGGTTTTTCGCGTTTGTGAACAACTGCGAGTGCCACTCGGCAAACTCATGGGCGTGGAGGGTTTTCGCT
>JACCZO010000292.1 GCA_013695925.1 Chthoniobacterales bacterium | reverse complement strand
TTGCGCTACCATCCGGCAATGAACGCCGAGCAGCGCCGCCTCGAGCAGAACAACCATCGCGACGAGCGCTGGCATTTGTGGGGGCCTTACCTGAGCGAGCGTCAATGGGGGACGGTGCGCGAGGATTACAGCACGAATGGCGACGCCTGGAATTATTTCCCGCACGACCATGCTCGCTCGCGCGCCTATCGCTGGGGCGAAGATGGGATCGGCGGGATTTGCGATTTCCAGCAACGCCTCTGCTTTGCCTTCGCTTTTTGGAACGGGCGCGATCCGTTTCTGAAAGAGCGCCTCTTCGGTCTGACTGGTCCGCAGGGAAATCACGGCGAGGATGTCAAAGAGATATTCTTCTTCGAGGACAACACTCCGACTCATTCCTACATGCGGATGACTTACCGTTATCCGCAGGCGGCCTTTCCCTACGAAGAACTCGTTAGGCGAAGCGCGGAGCGCTCGAGGATGGAACCGGAGTTCGAACTCTGGGAAACCGGCGTCCTGCGCGAGAATCGGTATTTCGACATCACGATCGAGTACGCAAAAACGGCTCCGGACGATCTGCTCATCCGGGCCACCCTTACGAATCGCGGGCCGGAAGCAGCCACCCTCCACCTCCTTCCGAACCTCTGGTTTCGCAACACCTGGAGTTGGGAGGCTGACCTGCCGCGACCCAACCTGCGCGTCGGGAGCGACCATTCAGACGCGGTGGGAGTGATCGAGGCAAGTCACGCTACGCTCGGTGAATATCGGCTCGTCGCCGAGTCGGCGGGGCCGCTCCTCTTCACCGAAAATGAGACGAACCTGCAGCTGCTCTACGGCGTTCCGAACACCTCCCGGCATGTAAAAGACGGCTTTCACGAGGCCGTCGTTAGGGGAAATTCCGCGGCGGTCAATCAGGATCGGATGGGAACGAAAGCGGCGGTGCATTACCAAATGACACTCGGCCCCTCCGAGGCGCGCGCGATCCGCTTGCGTCTGCAGCCGATGGCGGGGGGCGCCCGCGACGCGTTCCCGCAGTTCGATGAGATTTTCGCGCAACGCCGCGAGGAAGCCGACGAATTCTACCGCGCGCTCGCGCCCAGTTGCCTGAGCGCGGAACATTGCACGATCCAGCGCCAGGCGCTCGCCGGCATGCTCTGGACGAAACAATTTTACCATTACGTGGTCGAGGACTGGCTGAAGGGCGACCCGGCCCAGCCGGCCCCGCCTAAAGAGCGCAAGACCGGACGTAACGCGGAGTGGAGCCACGTCTACACCAGGTGCGTCATGTCCATGCCGGACGCATGGGAATACCCCTGGTATGCAGCCTGGGACCTCGCTTTTCACTGCATCCCGCTCGCGCTGGTCGACTCCAGGTTTGCCAAGAACCAGCTCGATATCATCCTCCGCGAATGGTACCAGCACCCGAACGGACAGATTCCGGCCTACGAGTGGAACTTCAGCGACGTCAATCCGCCGGTACTCGGGTGGGCGGCCTGGCGCGTCTATAAAATGGAGGAGCACGCCACTGGGAAGGGCGACCGCGCTTTTCTCGAGACAGTTTTCCACAAGCTCCTGATCAATTTCACCTGGTGGGTGAATCGGAAGGATTCCGGCGGACGCAACATTTTCGAGGGCGGCTTTCTCGGCCTCGACAACATCGGGGTCTTCGACCGGAGCGCGTCTTTTTCCGATGGGAGCCGGCTCGAGCAGAGTGATGGGACGAGCTGGATGGGAATGTTTTGCCTAACGATGATGCGAACCGCGCTCGAACTGGCGCGCGAAAACCCGGTTTACGAAAATATCGCGACGAAGTTCTTCGAGCATTTTCTGGGAATCGCAGCGGCGATGAACAACGCGGGCGGTCAGGGGATCGGGCTCTGGGATGAAGCGGACGAATTTTACTACGACGTCCTTCACACCCCGGGGAATGGCTATCTGCCGCTGCGGGTGCGCTCGTTAGTCGGACTGATGCCGCTCCTGGCCGTGGAAACAATCGAGCCGGCTCTGCTCGAGGCGATGCCCGGTTTTGCCGGGCGCCTGGAATGGTACCTGACTAATCGCCCGGATTTAGCCGGCCTCATCTCGCACTGGCAGGTCCCGGGCGTGGGCCAACGGCGGCTGATCGCCCTGACCCGCGGGCACCGGATGAAGTGCCTCCTCCGGCGCATGCTCAATCCGGAGGAGTTCCTGAGCGATTGCGGGGTGCGGTCGCTGAGCAAATTTCACCGGGACAATCCCTACACGCTGGAGGTGCGGGGCGAACAAAAAGTGGTCGGCTACGAGCCGGCCGAATCGCAGACCGGGCTCTTCGGCGGGAACTCCAACTGGCGCGGGCCGGTCTGGTTCCCAATCAATTTTCTCCTGATCGAATCGCTCCAGAAATTTCATCATTACTACGGGGATGATTTCAAGGTCGAATGCCCGACCGGCTCCGGGCAATTTCTCACCCTGGACGAGGTTGCAAATGCGCTTTCCAACCGCCTGATCAAGCTTTGGTTGAAGGACGAAAAGGGAGAGCGGCCCTTTGCGCGCGCCTCCGGCGAGTCGTTAGGCAGGGCGGAGGATCGCGAGCGCTATCTCTTTCACGAATATTTTCACGGCGACACCGGCGCCGGGCTGGGGGCGAGTCATCAGACCGGCTGGACGGGATTGGTGGCCAAGTTGATTCAGCAGCAGGGCAGCCGGGGGACGATCGCCAACCGCGATCCGTTCACGGATCTTTGACAAGGAGGGGCGCTTTGGAAGCGCCCCCGGCGGTTGCAAACCGCCGCTCCTTGGGGGGGCGCCGGTTCGCGCACTCGCGGCTTGTCAGTAGGGCGACGGCTTTTAGGATGGATTCCGTGAACACGCTGGAACCAACACGAACGGTCGAGGAGCTGAAGGAATTGCGTCGCCTGACGGGCGACGAGAACGGCGCGCAACGCGTCGCTTTTACCGAGACCTGGGCGAAGGCCCGCCGCTGGCTGGAAGAGAAGGCACGCGCGGCCGGCGTGGAGGTCGAGCGCGACGCGGCGGGCAATCTTTGGATGACGTTGCGCGGCAAATCGGAGGAGGCGCTGCTCATCGGTGGTCACATTGATTCCGTGCCTAACGGCGGCTGGCTCGACGGCTGCCTCAACACGCTCGCCGGTTTGGAAATCCTGCGCCGAATCGGGACGCAATATGATGGCCGGCCGCCGGTCACGGTGCGCTTGGTCGATTGGGCCGATGAAGAGGGGGCGCGTTTCGGGAAGAGTCTTTTCGGTTCCTCTGCCTGCTCGGGAAATCTCGACATGGCCGAAGCCCGCGGTCTGACGGACAAAGACGGAGTCACCTTGCCGGGCGCGCTCCACGGACAAGGGATCGATTTCGAGAACGTCAAGGAATCGAATCGCCAACTTGCCGAGGCCGCGGCCTATCTCGAGCTGCACGTTGAGCAGGGCCCGGTCCTGCTCGATCTCGAGCTGCCGTTAGGCGCGGTCCTCGGAACGTTCGGGGTCGAGCGGCACGCCCTCACTTTCCACGGTCAGGCGGCGCATTCCGGCAGCACGCCGATGAATCGGCGGAAGGACGCCTTTCTCGCCGCGGCGAAGATGAGCCCGGAAATTTATCGAATCACGGAACGCCATGGTGGCGTTTGCACGATCGGCTCCTGCCTAACGAAACCGGGAATTGTGACCAGCGTGGTCGAGGAATGCCGGATCACACTCGATCAACGGCATCTCGAGGCCGCCGCCCTGGCCGCCATGCTGGGCGAAGCGCGGGAGGCGAGCAAGCGGTTCGCGCAGGAAGGAAACGTGACGGTGGCGTGGGAGCGGCTCTGGCAGATCGAGCCGATCCCTTTCGACGACGAACTGATCGATCTCTGTGACGCCGCGATTCAGGAAACTTGCGGCAAATCGCACCGCTTGCCGTCGGGCCCCTTGCACGACGCGGCGGAAGTTGCGCGCTCCAGGATTCCGACCGTGATGATGTTCGTGCAGAGCCTGCACGGGATCAGCCATAACAAGATTGAAGACACCAGGGAGGAGCATCTCGAGCTCGCGGTGCGCGCTTTCGATCGGTTGGCGTCGACGGCAATGGAGTGGATCGAGGCTCGTTAGGCGCGGGCGGGCGTCGCATCCTCCGGGGAGCACGGGCTGCCAGCCCGTTGTTGGAGGCAGTCTGCCTCGAAGGCGGAGGGGCCACTGTCGAGTGTCAGAGTGGACGGGGCCGTCAGCTCGTCGGGGCAGGTTGCGCGGCGCGCAAAACGCATTTGGCTGGCAGCCAAACACGAACGGGCTGGCAGCCCCGTGCTCCCCAGGCAAAGATCAGCGCGCCGGGGCCGGTTCCAATTCGCCGCCCGATCGGGCGGCGTCGGCTTCGCGATGAGTGTGCGCGCTGCGCAGGAACGGCACCCGATCGAGCACGCTTTCCTGGAACCATTCCAAGGCGAGGTAAATCACCGGCGTGATGTACAGCGTGATGAGTTGCGAGAAAATCAAACCGCCGACGATGACCAATCCAAGCGGGCGCCGCGAGGAGCCGTCGGCTCCGAAGCCGAAAGCGAGCGGCAACGCGCCCATCAGCGCGGCGAGCGTGGTCATGATGATGGGACGAAAACGCTCCACACTCGCTTCGTGAATTGCGCTCCGCCGATCGTAGCCTTCATCCAGCCGATGGAGGGCGAAGTCGACAATCATGATGCCGTTTTTCTTCACGATGCCCATGAGGAGGAAGAGACCGATGACGGAGTAGAGGGAAAGGGTGGAACCAAAAAGCCAGAGCGTCATCAACCCGCCCACAACCGCGGGGAAAAGCGTGGAGAGCACCGTGATCGGGTGCACATAGCTCTCGTAAAGAATGCCGAGAATCACATACATAACGAAGACCGCGGCGATGACGAGAAAGGGGAGCGCGCTGAAGAGTTGCTGAAGGACGAGTCCTTCACCCTGCAGCTCGCCTTTCACAGTCGGCGGCACCACTTCCGCGGCCGTCTCGTTAATGAATTTGGTCACGTCGCCGAGCGCGACGCCTGGCTTGGTGTCGAACCCGAAGGTGACGCTGGTGAATTGGTTCGTGTGATTGACTGATTGCAGGCCGAGCGTTTCCTGCGCCTTGGTCACAGCGCGAATCGGGATCAGTTTTCCGCCGCTGTCGGGCTTCACGTAAATCTGTCGGAAATCCTCCGGCCCGGTCCGCGCCTGGTCGTCGGCCTCCACGATGACCTGATATTGATCGTCGGCCTGCTTGATCAGGTAGACATAGTTTTGCGAATAAGCCGCCCGGAGCAGGCTCTCGAGCTGCGTCGTGGAAACGCCGTAGAGCCCCGCACGATCCCGATCGATCTCGATGTCGAGATTGGGTGTGTTACGGAAAAGATTGGAGCGCGGCGGACTCGCGAAGCCGTCAAACTCGCGCAGTTTTTTCTCGAGCTGATCCGCGGCCGCATAGACCTCGTCCGGATTGATCCCGCTCAGGACATAAGTGTAGCGCCCGAACGAGCTGCCGGTCGCGCCGATATCGATGCGCAGGACGGGCTGCGGGTTGAGCGTCGGAAAGATTCCCGGGATGCCGCCGGCCGCCTGGCGCAACTCGGCCGCGACTTTTTCGATGGGTTCCCGCTCACTCGCGTCTTTCAGGAAGATGACGGTGAAAACGCCGGCACCCAGCCCGGAGCGTCCCGCGACCGTGAAATATTTGTCGACCGCGGGATGGCCCTGCAGGACGGGATCGAGTTTCTCCTGGAGATCGCGCTGCTGCTCGGGCGAAGCGCCTTCCTGCACGATAAAAAAGCCGCGGATCACGCCGCTGTCACCCGCCGGGAGGAGAGTAAAGGGAAGCTGGGTGAAGAAGAACCAGACGCCCAGCGCGCAGGCAGCGATGATCGGCACGGCCAGCCAGCCGCGATCGAGAAACCAGTCGAGCGAGCGCCGGTAAAAGCCCAGGATCGGATCAAAAATCCGATGAAACATTCGCTCGGTGCGCGTCTTGCGATGCCCGGGCTTGCGTTCCACGAGCATGCGCGAACACATCAGCGGGGTCAGGGTTAACGAGACCAGGCCGGAAGCGAGAATGGCGACGATGATGGTGATGGCGAACTCGCGAAAGATCCGGCCTAACAAACCCGGCATGAAGGCCAGCGGGATGAAAACCGCCGCGAGCGAGAGGGTCATGGAGAGAATGGTGAAGGAAATTTCCCCCGCGCTATTCAGGGTCGCGCGGTAGATCGACTCGCCTGCCTCCGCACGCCTAACGACGTTCTCGAGAAAAACAATCGCGTCGTCGACGAGGAACCCGATCGCCAGGGTCATGGCCATAAGGGTGAGGTTGTTGACCGAGTAACCCAGCGCCCACATCGCAATGAAGGTGATCAGGAACGACATCGGGAGCGCGACCATCGGGACGAGCGTGTCGGTTGCCCGCCCGAGGAAGGCGAAGATGACGATGATGACGAGGAGAAAGGCGATGCCGAGCGTCACCTGCACGTCATGAAGGGAATGGACGATTGACTGCGAGCGGTCGAAGGTCGGGAGCAGGCGAATGGAGCCGGGCAGCTCGCGCTGCAACTCGGGCAACAGCTCGCGCACCGAACGCGCGACCTCGACCGCATTGGCCCCGGCCTGGCGGGAAACGGCGAAGACGATGACCGAAGCGGGCGGGGCGAAATTGCGCGCGAAGAAGTGACGCGAGATGCGCTCGCTTTCGACTCCGTCCACCACCCGGGCGACGTCGCGCAAGTGAATCGGGGCATTGTTAGGGCCGCGGCCGATAATCAGGTTGCGATAACCTTCGGCGTCCGCAATCTGCCCGTTAGGCCGGAGAGTGATCGACTTGTTGTCGCCGTCGAACTGGCCCGCGCCCGAGTAGGAAGTGCCGGCGCGAATGGCGGCGGACAGCTCGGCAAAGGTCAGGTTGCGCGTGGCCAGCGCGCCCGGGTTGACCTTGATGCGGATGGCGCCCTTGACCCCGTAAATGTTCACCTGCGCGACACCGGGCAGGATATTGATCCGCTGCTGCACCTGGGTCGAGCCGTAGCGATATAGCTCGCCATCGGTCAGCGTGTCGCTCGTTAGGGCAATGAACATGACCGGTTGGTCGTTCGGGTTCGATTTCGTAAAGGTGGGCGGGCTGGGGAGATCGCTCGGGAGCTGGCCGCTCGCGCGCTGGATGGCCGATTGCACGTCGGTCGCGGCCGCGTCGATTCCCTTGTCGAGCGCGAATTGCAGAGTGATGGAGGTGTTGCCCTGCGAGCTGGTGCTGGTGGAAAGCTCGAGGCCGGGGATCTGAGTGAATTGCTTCTCCAGCGGCGTCGCGATCGTATTCGCCATCGTCTCCGGGTTGGCTCCGGGGTAGGAGGCGTTGACCTCGATGATCGGGTAATCGACCGCCGGGAGGTCGTTCACCGCCAACCGATTGTAGGTCAGGATGCCGAAGACGATGATCGAGGCGGTCAGGAGAATGGTCATGACCGGCCGCTGAATAAACGGGCGGGAAAGTCCGGAGGAAAACTGGACGAGCTTTTTCGCGGTCGCTGGCTCGCTGGCAGAGCGGGGCGCGGCGGACGCTCCGTCGTGGGTGGTCGAGTCGGGCATGGCCTAGCGGACCGCTTTGGAATCGTCAGGCGCGAAAGATTTTTCTTCCTCCTTCACGATTACCTTCGTGCCGGGGGCGAGCTGCAACTGGCCGCGGACCACGACCGTTTCACCCGGCTCGAGTCCCTTCTCGATCACGGTCAGGTTATCATCCTGCTTTTGACCCGGCGTGACCGGCCGCAGCTCGAGGGTCGAGTCGGCCTTGACCACGAAGACGTAAGGACCGTTCTGGCCAATCTGCACGGCGCCATTCGGGACGAGCTTTGAATCCTTCAACTGGTCAAGGATGAGGCGCACCTGGACGAATTGGGCCGGCCAGAGCGCACGATCGGGGTTGGGCGTGACCGCGCGTGCCTTGACCGTGCCGGCGCCGGGTTCGACCGCGTTGTCGATGAAATAGAGATCGCCGGTGCGGGGCGGCACGTTGTCATCTTCCGCATCGGTCACGACCTTGAGGTTTGGTCCCCCGAGATAACGCCTAACGAACGGAACATCCGGCTCCGCGATCGAGAAATCGGTATAGATCGGGTCAAGCGTTTGCACCGCGACGAGCGGCGGGCTGCTCCGACTAACGACGTTGCCGGCGTCAACATTGCGCAGACCAACCCGGCCGTCGATCGGCGAACGGATGTAGCAGAGATCGAGATTCACCTGCGCGGCGGCGACGGCGGCCTCGGCGCGCATCGCGCTGGCCCGCGCGGTGTCGAGCTCCTGCCGTGCGCTCACATCCTTGGCTTCGAGGGTGGTTTGCCGCTTCAGGTTGGCCTCGCCGAGCATGAGATCGGCCTTGGCCGCGGCGAGCGCGGCTTCATACGGGCGCGGGTCGATCGTGAAAAGGAGATCGCCCTTTTTCACCTCCACCCCGTCTTGGAAATGGCGTTCGAGAATCCGGCCGTCGACCTGGGCCTGCACCTGCACGCTGGCAGACGCGGCGCAGGTCCCGATTTCGTCGAGATAAAGCGGGACATCCCGCGTCACCACCTTGGCCACCGAAACCGGCCGCGGCGGACGCTCCGCCGGCTTTTTCGGCTCGTCGACGAAAGCGCGAATGAGGAAGAAAACGAGCACGAGTCCAACGAGCCCGGCGATCAGATAAAGGCGTTTCCGTCCGACGCGCTGCTCGAGATCGCCCACCGCTTCGCGAGTCATCGTGCCCGCCTTGCTCGCGGCAATCATTTCGCGCGCCCTCCGTTTTTGCTGCGGCCGTTTCCGTTCATCGTGGCATTCGATACGTGCGCGGCCCGATTCTGGATGTCGGTCAGGACGCGCATGCAGGTTTGCAGGTCGCGCGACGGGATGGTTTCGAGCAATTCATGACGCAGTTCGCGCGCGGTCTCCTCGATCTGCTGGAGGAGGGCGCTCGATTTTGGCTGGAGCTGCACCGTCTTGCAGCGGCGATCATGCGGCGAACTGACCCGCTTGATCCAGCGATCCTGCTCCATTTTGCCTAACAAACGGGCCAGGGTCGGCTCCTCAATGCTCAGGCGCTGAGCGAGGTCGCACTGGGTGAGGTGGCCGCCCGCGAGGTGAGCGATAGTCCGCCATTTTGCCTGGCTCAACCCGAGCGGCTGAAGGCGCCGGTCGAGCTTGGTCCGCCAGACCCGGGCGGTGTCGTGCAGGAGGTGGCCAATCGTCTCCGGATCCAAGTCGGTCATCGTTAGCATGCTAACGAATTCGTTTCCGCTCGTTTGTCAATCCGCCCGCGGCGGTTTCGGCCGCACCCGCAGCAGAATAACCCGTCGCCCGCGGTAATCCTCGAACGGCAGGATCGGCTCCGCCCTCGCCAGGGCTGCTTTCTCGTCGGCCGGCTGGACGAGGAGGTAACGCGCCTCCGGCGGCAGCTCGGCGACTTCGCTCAGGTAGACAATCGGCCGCCGCAGATAAAACAGGAACGGCTGATACTCGGGATCGACGGCGTAGAGCTTTTCGTTAGGCGGAATCGCGGTCTCGAGCTGGCGCGCGAGCGGGCGGATCTTGGCCCGGCCCTGCAGGACAGGAATGATGGCGAGCGCGTAAATCAGCATCGCCCCCGTGATCACGGCGACCGTCCAAGTGATGGCCTTGCGCAGCGGCTTCGGCCAGAGGAGGGCGTGTTCGCGAATGAAGATGGCGAGAAGCCAGATCGCGGGCGGGAGCAGCGGCATGGTGTAGCGCGGCAGCGCGCCCGGCAGGAGGTTGACCACAAGGAAGGGGATGGCCACGCCTAACGACAAGGCGCGGCAGAATTTTCGATCAGCTTCATTTTCGAGAAGCGTGAAGCGCGCGAACGGCAGCAGCGCCGCCCACGGTAGGAGGTAGGCGACGCCGCGCGGGATATTCATGAGCCAATCCCCGAACTTGAAACCGTCGCCGCTGACGCGGCCGGAAAATTGTTTCGTCCAGACAGTGGCGGCGTGGCCGGCCTGCACCTGTTGCAGACATGGAATCGCCCAGGCCGCGAAAATTCCCAGCATGAGGATGAACCCGAGGAAATGCGGCCAGCTCCACAGGCGCTTCACTTCGCCCGCCTGCCAGAGGACCGCGCAGACGACAGAGTAAAAGAAGAGAAGGTGGAGCGGGCCTTTCGCGAGCAGGCCGAGCCCGAGAAAAATTCCCGCCGTGATCCAGGCGCGCCACGGTCGATCTTTCCACCAACTCAGCCAGCAAATGAAAGCCAGCGCGGTCAGCGAAACGTAGAGCGCTTCGATCTCGATCAGCCGGCCTTTTTCGAGCAGGCCGAAATTCGTCAGCCAGATGAGGGCAGCGGCGATGGCGCCGTTCGGTCCGAGGCTGCGGTGCGCGATGCTTACGAAAGCCAGGGCAACCGCGAGCACGCAAAGGACCGACGGCAGGCGCGCCGTCCATTCGTTATGCACTCCGAAAAGTTTGAAAGAGCCGGCGACGAGCCAGTTCACCAGCGGCGGCTTGCGCAGATACGGGTCGCTCCCGACTTGCGGCACGATGTAGTTGCCGGTCTCAAGCATGGTGACGGCTGGCAGGATGCGCCGGCCTTCCTCGCTTTTGATCTCCAGCGATCCGAGTCGGGGCAGATAAATTGCCGCCCACACTATGAGGACAAGAATTAACGCCCGGCTCTGCGACATGGGACGGATTGTAACCGCAGAGAACGCAGCGAGCGCAGAGAAAGATTATGGATAACAACTTCTGGCTCTCTGCGTTCTCTGTGGGCTAAGAATCCGAACGCACGCTCGTAAAGGCAACCGTGGCTTGACGAAGCCGCTCTCCAAAAGTAGGTTCCGCGCCTAGTCCGTTGTGGATTGGAGTGGGAGCCAGTGTCCCACTCTTTTTTGTCGGCGGACGCCAATTTTATGAACGCCGAATTCATTGCCATGCTCGACTACTTGGAGCGGGAACGCGGGATCAAACGCGAAATCCTGATCGAGGCGGTCTCGAACGCCCTGCTCTCGGCGTCGAAGAAAAGCGTCGGAGCCTCGCGCGATCTGCATATCGACATCGATCCGAAGACCGGCGAAATCCGCGCTTTGGCGAACCTTCTGGTTGCCGAAAAGGTCACCAATCCGCAGGACGAAATCTCGATCGAGAAAGCGCGTAAGATTAAACCCGACGCGCAGGTCGGCGAAGCGGTGGAAATCGAAGTGACACCGAAAAATTTCGGCCGGATCGCCGCCCAGACGGCGAAGCAGGCGATGATGCAGCGCATCCGCCAGGTCGAGAAGGAGATGATCTACGAGGAATTCAAGGATCGCGCGGGCGAGATCGTGAGCGGCACCGTGCGGCGGTTCGATCGTTCCGACGTCATCCTCGATCTGGGGAAATTTGAAGCCATCATGCCGCAGCGCGAGCGCGTCGTGGTCGAGGACTACAACGTCGGCGACCGGCTGCGTGCCTATGTCGTGGCGGTCGAGAATGGCGTGCGCGGCCCGGAGATCATCATTTCGCGGAGCCATCCGAATTTCGTTAGGCGCTTGTTTGAGCTCGAAGTGAGCGAGATCGCCGACGGCACGGTCGAGATTCGCGGCATTGCCCGGGAAGCCGGTTACCGCACAAAGATCGCGGTTTTCAGCGACAACCCGAAGGTTGATCCAGTCGGCGCCTGCGTCGGGATGCGCGGTTCACGGGTGAAGAACATCGTCCGCGAGCTGAACAACGAGAAGGTCGACATCATTCGCTGGAGTTCGGACCCGAAGGATTTTGTCCTCGAAGCACTCAAGCCGGCCAAGGTGAAGAACCTGGTTTTCGACCTCGAGAAAAAAAGCGCGACGATTTCGGTCGACGAAGACCAGCTCTCGCTCGCGATCGGGAAAAAAGGGCAGAACGCGCGCCTAACGAGTCGCCTGACCGGCTGGGAAATCAACATCGAGAAGGAAGCGCCGAGCACGACTGCGGTCGAGCAAAAGGTGGCGCACGCCGCCCAGACCCTTTCGAGCGCCTTGCCTATTACCGAGGAGCAGGCGATGACCCTGGTGAAAACCGGCTTTACCAACCTCGAAGGATTGCGCGATGCTGAGATGCAGGACCTGGTCGACATCCTCGGAGTGGAGGAAGCGAAGGCGCGCGAGATTTACGACGCGGTGCATCGTGAACCTGTTTCTCCCTGATAATGGCCTCGCCTAACCGCTCACGGCCATGAGCAAACTTTTAAGGAACTTTGATGCCAACGAAAACGACGACCAAAACCAAGGCGGCGAAAGCGCCTGCCCGCAAAACGGCGGCCAGGTCCGCCGCGCCTGCTAAGTCGTCGCCCACTCGTTCTCGCCCCACCGCGGCCAGGAGTTCCAAGTCTGACGCGAGCACGGAAACCGCCGTCGCGGATAAAGCCCCCGAGCCCGCGACCGCTGCACCCGCCGCTCCCGCAAAATCGGCTGCCCCGGCGAAGCCCACCGTCGCCGCGACCAAGTCTGCCTTCGCGCCGATCACAGCGAAGAAACAGCCCGCGAAACCGACCGCTACGACTGCCGCCGAGCCTGCGCCGGCGCCGAAGCCGGCCGTCGAGAGCGTTTCACTGATCGAGCCGCACACACCCAAACCGAAGCGCGCTCCGACCGAAGATGGAGTGAAGCGTACTTTCCTCCCCCCGATCTCGCGCATTCGGGCGACCCCGGCCGCGCCCGAGCCGACGCCCGTGGAGACTCCCGCCCCGACCGCGGCAGCTCCAGTTGAAGCCACTGGCGAGGTCGAGACTGAGACCGAGGACGGCCGCAAGATCATTCACATCAAGCCGCCGATCATCGTCAAGGATCTCGCTCTCCAACTCGGTGTGAAAAGTTTCCAGCTCATCAAGGAGCTGATGGTTGACTTCAATATTTTCGCTAATCCGAATCTGACCGTCGAGCCCGAGGTGGCAACGAAGGTTTGTGACAAGCACGGTTTCGCTTTCGAAATGGAGCGCCGCGAAAAAGGCGGCGGCGTCCACAAGCAGGTCGAAGTGGTGGTCGCGCCTCCTCCGCCCGTCATCGAGAAGGAAGAAGAACTCAAGCTCCGCGCTCCGATCATCACATTCATGGGGCACGTCGACCACGGCAAAACCTCGCTCATGGACGCGATCCGCAAGACGCGCGTCGCAGCCGGTGAAGCCGGTGGCATTACTCAGCATATCGGCGCTTACTCGGTCGAGCACAAAGGGACGCGCATCACCTTCCTCGACACACCCGGTCACGCGGCTTTCACGGCGATGCGCGCCCGCGGCGCCAACGTGACCGACATCGTGGTCTTGGTCGTTGCCGCCGACGACGGACTCATGCCGCAGACAATCGAAGCGATCAATCACGCCAAGGCCGCACCGCATGTGAAGATCATGGTCGCGATCAACAAGATCGATTTGCCTTCGGCGAATATCGACCGCATTAAACAGCAGCTTCAGGAACACGATCTCACCCCGGAAGATTGGGGGGGTGAAACGATCACCGTGCCGGTCTCCGCGACCAAGGGAACAGGCATTGATGACCTGCTCGAAAACATGGTCGTGCAGGCGGAAGTGATGGAGCTGAAAGCTTCGCCAACTGCGACCCCGCGCGGCACCGTAATCGAAGCGCAAGTCGAAGCCGGGCGCGGACCGACCGCCACGGTTATTGTCCAAATGGGTACGCTCAAGGTGGGCGAGCCGTTTATTTGTGGCGATTACGGCGGCAAGGTGAAATCGCTGGTCGACGATCAGGGCAAGCCAGTCAAGTCTGCCGGGCCTTCCACCCCGGTCAAAGTTCTTGGTTTCACCGGACTGCCTAACGCCGGCGATGAATTCCTCGTCATGGAATCGGAAAAATTTACCAAGGTTTTGAGCGAGGAACGCCTCGTCGCCCGGCGCGCCGAAAAACTGAGCATCCCGCAGCGCGCCACGCTCGAGAGCCTGCTCGAGGCGGCCGACGGCAAGAAAGTTTTACGCCTCGTCTTGAAGTGCGACGCGCAGGGTTCCCTCGAAGCGCTCGTGGCGTCGTTAGGCCAAATCCAGAGCAAGAAGATTGATCTCGAGATGATTCACTCCGGGGTCGGGCCGATCTCTGAGTCCGATATTCTGCTCGCGAGCGCTTCCAACGCGGTCGTGGTTGGTTTCAACATCAAGGTCGAGAGCAACGCCGTCGGGGCCGCGAAACGCGAAGGCGTCCAGGTCAAACTTTACAGCATCATTTACGAACTGATCGATCAGATGAAAGAAGCGATGGCCGGCCTGCTCGATCCGGAGCATCGCGAAACGGTCATCGGCCACGCCGAGGTGAAGCAGGTTTTCCAACTCAGCCGCGGGATTGTCGCCGGTTGCCTCGTCACCGACGGTCGCGTCAGCCGGACCGCGCGGGCGCGCGTTCTTCGTCGTCGCCAGCCGGTTTACGATGGCGGGCTTTCCACTCTGCGCCGTTTCCAGGACGACGTGAAGGAAGTGCGTGTCGGCCTCGAGTGCGGCATTAAACTTGGGGACTTCAACGAGTATCAGGTCGGCGACATTATCGAGTGCTATCAGCTCGAACAGGTCGCGCAGAAATTGTAGCGCGAGCTTCCAGCTCGCGAGTTTGAACCATGCAAGCTGGAAGCTTGCGCTACCATGAAACACCGACTTCTGCGCGTTAACGAACTCTTGAAACGAGAGCTCAGCGCGCTCCTCGTCCGCGAGATGACATTCGAAAATTTGCTCGTGACCGTGAACCAGGTGGACGTCACGCCCGACCTGAAGTCGGCCCATGTTTACATCAGCGTGCTCGGGTCCAAGGGCCGCAAGGAAGTGCTGCCTAAACTCGAAGCGAGTCGCGCCGCCCTCCAGTCCGATCTTTCGAGACACGTGGTCCTGAAATACACGCCGCATCTTGTTTTCCACCTCGACGATTCCATCGAGCGCGGCGACCGCGTGCTCGAGATTCTGCAGGAAATTGAACCTCCGCCCAGTTCTGATAACGAATGACTACCACTATCGCCGAGGCGGTGGCTGACAAAGCCGACTCCACAGCCAACCTAACGAATTCGACCTTCGCCGAGATCGCGGAAGTCCTGCGCCACCACGAGAGCTTCCTCGTCCTCAGCCATGTGCGGCCAGATGGCGATGCGCTCGGGAGCGAAATCGCGATGGGACTCGCGTTACAGAAGTTGGGCAAGAAGGTCAAGGTCTGGAACGAAGAGGGGCTGCTCGAGAAGTTTGCTTTCCTCCCGGGCGGCGAGCTGGTCTCGGTCCCGCCTAACGAGCCGGAGGATTTCGACGTTGTCCTCGCGCTCGACACCGCGACGCGGCAGCGCCTCGGCGACAACTGCCTCGCCGCCGTCGGCAAGGTCAAAGTCTGGGTCAACATCGACCATCACCCGAGCAACCCGCGTTATGGCGACTTGGTTCACATCGACTCGATTGCCCCGGCCACCGGACAGATTCTTTTCGAGCTGCTGCAAAGCCAGGACTTGCCGCTCGACGAAGCGATCGCGGAAAACCTCTTCGCTGCCATCTCGACCGACACGGGTTCTTTTCAGTATCCGAATACGACCGCGCGCACTTTTGAAATCGCCGCCGACGTTCTCCGTTGCGGAATCAAAGTCGGCGAACTGAGCCAGAAGCTTTACGAAAGCTATCCGCGCCGCCGGATCGAACTTCTGCGCGTCCTGCTCGACCGAATGCGTTTCGACGGCGACGGCAAGGTGGCCAGCTTCAGTCTCCCGCTCGCGACCGCGAAAGAGCTCGGCGTGATCCCGGAAGATAACGAAGGATTGATCGATCACCTCCGCGCCATCCAAGGCGTGATCGTCGCGATCTTTTTCGAGGAACTGGAAGGCGGCAAAGTTCGCGTCAGCATGCGTTCGAAGGACGAGCGCGCCGATGTCTGTGCGATCTGCGTCAGCTTCAAGGGCGGCGGCCACAAGCTCGCGGCCGGCGCGCGCGTGCCCGGTGCCTTGGACGACGTGGCGCAACGTGTGACGGCGGCGGCAGTGGAGGCCGTGAGATCGCTTTAAGCCCGATGTCTCTCACCGCCACCCCTGACGGAGTCCTGCTCGTCGATAAAGCGCCCGGCATGACCTCTCATGACGTCGTGGCTCTCGTGAGGCGACAGCTTCAGATCAAAAAGGTCGGCCATTGCGGAACTCTCGATCCGATCGCCACCGGGCTGCTCATCCTCACCCTCGGCCGCGGGACCAAGATCCAGGACTTGCTCATGAGCGAGGACAAGGAATATGTCGGCACGCTGTCGTTAGGCAAAGTGACCGACACGCAGGATCGCGCTGGGCAAGTGACCGAAGAGAGGCCGGTGCCGGAACTAACCGAGGAAAATGTGCGCGCGGCCTTTGAGAAATATCGCGGCGATTTTTACCAGATGCCGCCGATGGTTTCGGCGATCAAACAGGGCGGCGTGCCGCTCTACAAACTGGCGCGCCAGGGGAAAGTGGTCGAGCGCGAGCCGCGCCTCGTCCACGTCTATCGCTACAGTATCGATCGCATCGCTTCGCCGGAGATCGACTTTACCGTCTTGTGCAGCAAGGGATTCTACGTGCGCACTTACGCTCACGATATCGGGGCAGTGCTGGGCTGCGGCGCCCATCTCCAGGAGTTGCGCCGGACGCGCTCCGGCCGCTTCGATCTGACTCGATCTGTGACCGTGGATGAAATCAAAAATTCGTCTCCGGTCGATATCCTCGAGAAGGTCCTGACCTTGCCGGAAGTCTCGCGGATGCGCGGCGCCTAACGGGAAAAATTGTCATGCGCATCCTGCGGTCGATTCCGGACCTGGCGCAAGTCCCGGGGCCGGTCTTTCTCGCGATCGGCGTTTTCGATGGCGTCCATCGCGGACACCAGGCCGTCATCTCGACGGCGGCACGGCACGCGCAGGCGGCCGGCGGGACGGCGGTGGTGGTAACCTTCGATCCGCACCCGGCCAAGATCCTCCGCCCGCAGGAAAGCCCGCGTCTTCTGACCGCCACGCAACACAAAATCGAGCTCATCCGTGCGCTCGGCGTTTCGCATCTGCTCGTCCTCAGGTTTGATCGCGAACTGGCTTCGACTGCGCCAGCTGATTTCGTTATGCAACTGGTCGCGGCGGCCAAACCGCTGCGGGAAATCTGCGTCGGCCAGGAATGGTCGTTCGGAAAAAATCGCGCCGGCAATCTCGCGCTCCTGAAGGAACTCGGCGCCCAGCTCGACTTCAACGTCGTAGGTGTCGAGCCGGTCACCGCGGAGGGCACGATGGTGAGCAGCACGGCGGTTCGGCGGGCAGTGGAGACGGGCGATTTTGAAACAGCAGCCCGGATGCTCGGCCGCGATTACAGCATCCTCGGGACGGTGGAGGAGGGGAAACATCTCGGCCGCAGTCTTGGCTTCCCGACCGCCAATCTGAGCGCGCACAGCGAGCAATTTCCGCCTAACGGCGTCTACGCGGCGGAAGGCCTGATCGAGGGGAAAACAATGCGTGGCGTGGTGAATCTCGGGGTGCGCCCGACAATCGAGAGCCAGAAGCCACAGCGGGTGTTGGAGTTTCACGTCTTTGATCTCGACGAAAATTTATATGGAAAAGAGATCGAGCTGCATTTCCGCCAATGCCTGCGGCCCGAGCAGAAATTTGAGAACTTGACGGCCTTGCGCGAGCAGATTGCGCGGGATGTGGCCGAGGCGCGGCGCGCATTGGATTTGTAGACGTTTCGCTTTGCGAAGCGTCTACAGCCCCCTAACGAGTATCCCGCGTCTGCGCGAGCGCGGCGCTGGCACCTGCCGCCGTCGCGATGAGCGTGCCGCAGATGGCCACGAAACTGATAAAGAATAGAGGCATCCCAGCCAACCGGTAGGCGGCGACGACGAAGAAGCGACCACCGTCGGAGAGGAAGTAGGCGATCACGCTGGCGAGCAAGGTAAGGCCAATGAGGATAGCCGCGCGATAGGAACCAGGGGCTTGGGCGGCAGGCAACTTCTGCACCACTGCGGCGGTAAAACCCTCGTCGTCGATGTAGGGCATCTCCTCGCGCAGGCGCCGGTCGAGCCAATCTTCCTGGAATTGTTCGTCCATTGTCGTTAGTCGGTTTTCCAAACGGCGAGCGTCTTTTTCAATTTCTCCCGTCCACGCAAGACGTTGGTCTTGACCGTGCCGAGCGGAATATCGAGAACGCGCGCGGCTTCATCATGCGATAAACCATTCTGGCAGCAAAGCAAAATGGCCGAGCGCTCGTGCAGCGGAAGGAGTTGGAGCGCGTGCATGAGATCGTGTTTCAGGGCGGGGTCGACGGTTTGCGGGTCCTGCTCGGCCGCGAGCTGCGACTCATCGATCCCGACCAGTTCCTTTCGTTTGCGCGCGTCTTCGCGGAAACAGTTATAGGCGATGCGATAGAGCCAGGTGGAAAATTTCGCCTCCCCGCGAAAACTTTGCATGTTCTTGTAGGCGCGCAGGAAAGTTTCCTGGGCCAAATCATCCGCCAGGGCGAAATCGCTGCGGGTGAGCTGGCGGAGGAGACCGCGCACGGCCGACTGGTGATTTCGCACCAGTTCGGCGAAGGCGTGGTGGTCATCGTCAACCAGGACCCGCGCAACGAGATCGGCATCATGAAGCGGCACCTCAGGAGTTTACACCTTCGGGGAAGCGTCTTCGCGGCGCACGTCCAATTTCCAGACGAGGAGATAGCCGAGACCAATGAGAAACGGGATAATGCCGAGGCTCCAGACGCCGCCTTCCCAGTCGTTAACGGCGCCAAAGAAGACCATCAGGCCCGCGCCGACCATGAGGAGGACGACGCCGCGGCGGAGATCAGAACGCTGCCGAATGACGGGTGGCGGGTTCAGGAGCGCTTCGGGAACGGGCTGGCCTTTCTCGACCATCATCCGGACGGTCTTGTGCATGGCGCGGCTCTTGGAAAAACTAAAGTAGAGAATGGTGCCGACGATCGCGACGGGGAGCCCGAAGATGGTCAGGAAGATGATGAGCACGATCGGGATCGCGACCCATTCCATCCCGTCCCCGGAATTAGAGTGACCGCCGTCCATGTTGACCTTGAAGTGTTTGCGGATCTTCCTCTCGATCGCCTTATCGAAATCCTCTTCCGTGTCGGGGCTGGCCGAGGGAGCGGCGGTCGGAGTGAGAGTGGCGGCGGGCGCAACGGTGGCCGCAGGCGCAAGGGAAGCCGCAGGCGCAAGGGAAGCCGCAGGTGTGAGGGTGGCGCTCGCCGGAGGTGTCACGAATGCGCTGACCGCGGCGGTTTCCGGAGCGCTGGCGGCGGGCGACATCTCCGGTGAGGGAGTCGCAGAGGGCGTAGTCGGGGTCTGGCCCTGCGCCGCGCAGGCGAAAATGATGATGCTGAGGTAAGTGAAGAGTTTGATCTGAAGAAGTGTGATTTTCATAGCTGTCCTTTGTTGTGAGATGCAGCCAGAGGCGGGTTTGGATTCAACTTTGCAGAAAAATGTTGGGCGTTCGTCGCGAAGGGAGATTGCGGCGCTCCAGCCTTCGCTTCGCTGCGCGTCGAACGAAGGCTGGAGCGGGTGACGAGACTCGAACTCGCGACGTCCTCCTTGGCAAGGAGGTGCTCTACCACTGAGCTACACCCGCAGCCCGCCGAGTTTGGCGGACAGCAATAATGTCCAGTGGCCTCGGACGCGCAAGAGCTTATTCGCCTGCCCCGGTCGTAATCGTGCTCGTGCTCCTGCTCGTGCT
>JACCZO010000253.1 GCA_013695925.1 Chthoniobacterales bacterium | reverse complement strand
ACACACACACACACACACACACACACACACACAGAGAGAGAGAGAGAGAGAGAGAGCAAAGGCCAAATCGCCGTAGCCCGGCGCTGCTCGCAGTCTTCATTGCCGTTTCACTTCTTCTTGGTAACGCCCCCTCCTTCGCCCTTCTTGTCGGCGACGACGGGTTGATCGAGCCCGTCATCGTTCAAATCAAAGATTCCTTGCGCACATCTCTGGATTTGGACCCCGCACTCGAAGGTCTAGCCGCGCTGGAGAAAGAAAACGGCCTCAGCGAGGTCGAGTGGTATGCGGGACCCAAGCTGCTAGTGAAGGTTTCTTTTCCAAAGGAGTTCAGTGACGACCAGGCACAAAATGCCATCGCCGCGCTTCAAAAGTCTGAGGCGGTAGAGAAAGTTGTTGTACAATCCGCGGCCAACCTTGAATTCAAGCCCGCGGATTTCGAGCGCGTCTGGAAGGCGGGGAATCTCATTCCCGATGCCGCACGCCGAGGTTTTGATACCGAACGGCTTAAGCGGCCATCAGTCACCTACGACCAGAACACTGAACTCCCCTTACATGTCACAAACGAAATTATAGTTCGCTGGAAGGACGAATACGTGTGGAACGCAGAGAGGACGGGATTTGACCAGCAATTCGCCAGCTTCATTGCTCAAGCAGAATGCACTGTTGTCGGAGAACAGCGTTACACAGATCACGACCTGACCCAGACTCTCGAGTTCGATGCCGTAAAGTATTCGGTAATCGACCAACTGCTTTTGTATCAGGCGAACGAAATGGTGGATTTTGTGCAACCTAACTACCTGTATGAGCTTCAAAGCGTTCCCAATGATCCTTTTTACAGCGCTTACCAGAAAGTGTATCCGCTGGGCAAGATAAGTGCAGAAGCCGCTTGGGACATCACCACAGGCAGCGATTCTACCGTTGTTGCAGTTCTCGATACTGGTGCCAACGTCGCCAGCACGAATGGCCATGTGGCTCATCCAGATTTGACGCCCAATCTTTGGAGTGGCCAGAACAACGGCGACAGGCACAATTTCACGGAAAACGGTCATGCTGTAACGGACGTATATGACTACGAGTCTGAGCCTCCGCCTCCCTACCTCGGTAACAGTCATGGGAGCAACGTGGCTTCGATCATCGGTGCTCAAGGGAATAACTCGCTTTACATGTGTGGTTTGAGCCGGAACGTGGCGCTGATGATTCTGAAAGTGTTACCGGTCCCCTCAAGCGGTAACGACATTAACGGAAAAACTTCGCTAATCATAGAGGCGGTCAACTATGCAGTAGGAAATGGCGCCAAAGCGATGAACATGAGCTTCGGTCAGTATTTCTGCCTGCACCAATCTTTCGAGCCTGACCCTCCACCGGGCTATTGGTATTGTGATTCCTTCGGTCTCGATCCGGCGCTCCTTATTGCACTTCAAAACGCGCGGAACAACGATGTGGTGGCGGTAGCCGCTGCGGGCAATTCCGGTGCAAACAATGATAGCGAGAATCCGGGCCCATTTGGACCCGCCAACATGCCGACGGACAACCTAATATCGGTTGCCAATTCGGATGCTAATGATGCGCGTTATTCAAGTTCGAATTTTGGAGTAAAGACTGTTGACCTCGCTGCTCCGGGAACCGGCATTTGGGGTTTGAGACAAACATTCAACGGCAATGGTAGCGATCCCGCGAACTATTCGACTTTTTACGGGACATCCCAAGCCGCACCACACGTAACCGGCACAATCGCGCTGCTGAAGGCGAAATACGGTTGGGAAACTGCTCACGGCCTGAGGGACCGCGTGCTTATGGGAACCGACGATCTCACGACATGGTCGACTCTGGTACGGACCGGTGGTCGGTTGAATGCCAACAAAGCTCTTCAGGCCCGTACATTAATCCGCAACGTTTCGACGCGTGCGCGAGTCGAGAGCGGGGATAAAATCATGATCGGCGGTTTTATTGTTGGTGGCAGCGGCACGGGTACTTTGAAGGTGGCGATTCGTGGGCTCGGACCTAGTTTGACCGGGTTAAGCGTTGCCAAGCTGCCGAACCCAAAAATCACTCTTAAAAACAGCTCGGGAGGGACGATATACAGCAACAATGACTGGGGCACACTGCCAACCTCACAAAAAAACGATCTTGCGGCCAATGGTTTGACCCCGACTAATTCGTTAGAAGCAGCTATGGTCTGCGCCGGGAGCGGAGGGGCAACCGGCTGTGATGCCCTGGCGCCCGGAGCCTACAGCGTCTGGCTGGAAAGCAGCAATGGCACCTCGTTCGGAGTTGGCCTATTTGAAATTTGGGAGCTTGAGGGTGGCCTCGACGAGCAAACTCGACTGCTGAATGTCTCAACGCGCTGCCTCGTCCGAACCGGCGAAGAACAGGCAATCGCCGGACTAATCCTTGGCGATTCGACCCAGAGCACCAACACAACGATCCCCAAGCGTAGCGTCCTCATGTTCGGCAAAGGGCCGAGCTTACCGATAACAGGCAAGCTGGCGAACCCATTTCTCGTGCTGAAGAATTCGGCTGGAACTCAAATGTCCTCGAACGATTCTTGGTCGGGCGCAACCGCGTCGGTTGTGAAGGCGGCGGATAGTTCTTGGACGAATAAAGCCGCTGCGGTCGATGAAATAATCGAGGCGGGGCTCAATCCATCTTCAGCCCTCTGCGGGACTTCCCCTTGCGAAAGCGCACTTTGGCCGATTCTAAAGTCTGAAATCTATACGGCGACTTTAAGCGGCGTCAGCAACGGCACAGGCGTTGGTTTGATCGAAATATACGAATACTGAGAACCTATGAAGACACGAATGCGATATCTGTTTCTGCCGGTAATTGCCAGCACCTTTATGTGCGGCGCGGCCTTTGCCGCGCCGGGAGATTTATATGTGGCGGAGAATGGGATGGTGGTGGGGAATTCCATTGTTAAATTCACTCCTGATGGAGCGCGTAGCACTTTTGCCAGCGGTTTTGTTACCCCTGCCGGCATGGCGTTCGATCGCTTAAGTAATCTCTATGTGGCGGACGGCGGTGATGCGACGATTTATAAAGTTGGCCAAACGGGAGAGAAGACACCGTTCGCCTCCGGTTTCCAGGGGCTCGCTGGTCTCGCCTTTGATTCGGCCGGTAATCTTTTCGCCGCTGAACCTGGTGCCGGCATCATTTCGAAGCTGGAGTCCGATGGAACCAAGACCACTTTCGCATCCAATTTAAATTCACCTAACGCGCTCGCCTTTGATAAGTCAGGAAACCTTTATGTTTCTGAAACAGCCGGCGGCACAATCAGTAGGTTAGGTCCCGACGGAGTCAGAAGCACGTTTGCTTCAGGACTAGGCAGCCCGGCCGGTATTGCATTCGACGCCGCGGGCAACCTGTATGAAGCCGATAGCGCTACCGGCGCCATCTTCAGGTTCACAGCTGATGGAACAAAAAGCACGTTCGCATCCGGCTTCGGTTTTGTGGGCCCGCTCGCGTTTGATACATCCGGCAACCTCTTCGCGGGCACGTTCGATCGAATCCTAAAGTTCGCACCCGATGGCACAAGTACTAACTTTGGCGGCACAATCATTTCTGGTGCTTTCGCTTTCGAGCCCTTACCAGAAAAGCTGCGCAACATCAGCGCGCGCGCTTTGGTCGGGACGGGTGACGATGTCCTGATCGGCGGCTTCATTGTGGGCGGAAATGCGCTGGCTAACAACGCCGTAGTGGCGCGGGCGATCGGGCCGTCGCTCGCCCAGGCGGGATTAACAAATCCGCTGGCCGATCCGACCTTGGAACTGCGCGACGCCAGCGGCGGCATCGTCATCGCAAATGACGACTGGCAGGACACGCAGGAAGATCAGATCACGGAGAGCGGGCTGGCGCCAACCGATCCTAACGAATCGGCCGTCTATGCCACTTTGCCGGCTGGTAATTACACCGCGGTCGTGCGCGGCGTTGGGGAAACGACCGGGACGGCGCTGGTCGAGATTTACAGCATCGGGCAGTAGGTAGAGAGGGCTGGGGCCGGTTTCGCCGATTGCAAATCGGCGCGACGCCGTTTCGGTTTTAAATCGAGTAGGCGTTTTGCGTTGTCGGACTCTCTTGGAGGGAAGCGCTTTGTCGCTTCCGCGAAGGTCGGGTGGCTCGCTCTTGCAATCGACGTCCACCCCCGCGGCATCGACAAAGCGATGCCCTCCAGCACTCGTCCCTCCAGCGCCTCGCCTTTCGCG
>JACCZO010000252.1 GCA_013695925.1 Chthoniobacterales bacterium | reverse complement strand
GCGGGCCCTCGTCGAGCAGATCGGCTTCCCGCCCGCTGACGAGGCGGGTGAAACTGGCGATGCCCCAGCTACGATCGATCGCGCCGGTGAAGAGTCGCGCCTGAGGCGCCGCGGAGGCCACAACTTTGGGCGGGTTCCAGATCCTGTCGCTGGCCGCTGGTAACGGAGCGACCGCAATCGTCTCGCTCGACTGAACCTCATCAGGCAGCGCGCCCGGGCTGCCGAGCAGATACGCCGGCGCCGACTTGTCTTCGCCTCTTCCCGGCGGCCGCCAGACCATTGCGCAGCGATGCTTCGCCCGCGTCAGCGCGACGTAAAACTGGCGGAGCTGCTCTGCGCGCGCTTCCGCTTCGCGGCGCTCCTTCTGCGCCTCCGGGTTACGCAGGTCGAGCGTGAGCCGATTCTCCGCCGCCGGGTCGTGGAACGTGGGCCGAGGCCTGCCGACGTGCCAGACGAAGGGGCAAAACACGATGTCGAACTCGAGCCCCTTGCTCTTGTGCACGGTGATGATCCGCACCGCTTTCTCGTCGCTCTCGAGCCGCAACTCGTGCTCTTCGCGATCAGCAAAACCGGTTCCTTCCATCTGCTGACCGAGCCATTTCAGGAGCCCGTTCATCCCGAGGCGATGCTCAACGCAAGCCGCGTGCAGGAGCTCGGCGAGATGCAGGAAGTTCGTTAGGCGCCGTTCCCCGTCGGGAAAACCGAGCAGCCGCGGGCGGACGCCGTGCTCGCTCGCGAGCTGCCGCAACATCTGGATGAATCCGCGGTCGCGCCAAATCTGGTGATGTTTCTGGAAACGAAGCACCTCGGTTTCCCATCCCTTCTCATCGTGAAGGAGCGCGTCGAGCTCGTTGCCGGTTTTGCCGAGCGCATCAGTCGCGAGCGCGGCGCGGACAAACTTCTCGTAGCTCGGCTGCGCGACGGCGGCGAGGACATCGCAGAGCTCAGCGGCTTCGTGGGTCGTGAAAATATTCGCGCTGCTGTAAAGAACACTAGGGACGCGGCGATGGCGGAGCGCTTCCTGCACCTGTGCGGCCTGCGCGTTCGTACTCGTGAGGATCGCGAGATGGCGCGGCTCGAGCGGCTCGGTCCCGATCGTGGCGCTGCTCGTGAGCAGCCGCACCACTTCCGCGGCCACCACCTCCGGCAGGTCGTCCTCCTTTTGCCCGACCCACAGATGGAAGGGCCGTTCCGTCTCGCCACCGATCCTGAGCGGCTTCTCATCCGCACGCGGGCTCGGCGACACGCGATCGAACTCTATCTCGTCGAGCAGGAACGGCTTTTCCCGATCGAAGAGAACGTTGACCGCTTCGACCAGGCCGCTTTCGGAACGCCAGTTTGTGGTGAGGGTAAATTCCCGCGGAGCCGCCGCGGCCGCTCGCAGATAGGTGAAAACATCGGCGCCGCGGAACCCGTAGATCGCCTGTTTGGGATCGCCGATGAAGGCGACGGGCGCGCTGCTTCCCTCATAGATGCGGGAGAAAATCGCGTACTGCACCGGATCGGTGTCCTGAAATTCATCGATCAACGCCGCCTGATATTTCTCCCGAATCGACTGCGCCAGCGCGGCGCCGCCGGGGGCCGCGAGGGCGGCGTCGAGCCGCGTCAGGAGATCGTCGAAAGAGAGGACGTTGCGGAGCAGCTTGCGCTCGCGCAGTTGCGTGCGCGCGTAGGAAAAAAACTCGGCCTGCAAGGCGACCCGGAATTCGCTCTCGAGGTCGAGCAGCCGGTCGCACAATTCAAACACTGGCGACTGCGGCTCGGCCTGCCCGGCGCGGACATCTTTCCTGATTTTCCTGGTGGCGAAGGATTCGAGGCAGGCGAGTTGCTCGATCGTTCCGCCCTCCTCGCTCAGGCAATGCCCAAGCGCATCGAGCAGCGGCAGCGTCTTCTCCACCTTGGCGGAGTTGTTCTTGGCCCAGGCTGCATCCTTAAAGAGCGAGCGCAGTTTTTTCTCCTCCTTCGCCCAACTCCGCCGCAGCTCCGCGAGTGTGGCGCTCAAGTCGCCGGTGATCTCGCCTAACGAACGTGTTTCCTGAGGGAGAATGCGCAGGTTCGGGTTCTTGGTCAGCTCCTCGAGATCTTTGGTGAACTTGTCCGGCGTGAGCTTGTTCTTGAGCGCTAGGAGCGCTGGAAAACGTTCGCCTTCGTAGAAGTGCCTCCGCCAGAAATCGTGCACGATTTCCCGGAGCAGATCGGATTGGTTGGCGACCAGCTCCGCGTCGAAAAGCGTGCCGCTCTCGAAGGCGCGCTCCGCGAGCACGCGCTGGCAGAAGCCATGGATGGTGTAAATCGGCGCCTCGTCGAAGTTCACAAGCGCCGCCTCGAGTCGCGCGACCGCCGCGGGATCGCGGCCGTGCTCCTGCCGCAGCCGTGCGAGAAACTCGTCCTCCGTCTTCCCCGAATGAAAAGCCGCGATCGCGTCCCGGAGCCGCTGCCGGATGCGACTGCGTAATTCCGCCGTCGCGAGCTCGGTGAAGGTGGTGACGAGAATGCGATCGATCGTCAGCTCCGGCCGCTCGAGGAGCAGACGCAAAACGAGGGCGGAAATCGTGTAGGTTTTCCCGGTGCCCGCGCTGGCCTCGACCAAGGTGGTGCCGGCGGCGATTTCGGTGCTTGACAAGTCAAAGGGCGCGCGCGGGTTCATGAGCGCCTTCCTTTCAAGAGCGGCGCAAAAATCGCGAGCGCGAGCTGCTCGAATTCTTCGTCGAGGGGCTCCGCGACATTGCGAAAGGCGAACGCAAAATGCGGGTCGTCGGCTTCTGGTTTTTCCCCGCGATCGGGTTCCCACTTCTCCGGCGAACGGCGCCATTTCGCCCGTGCTTTCTCGAGCGGCGATTGATTCCCCTTCGGCCGGAGCGTCTGCTCGACATACGCCAGCGCACTCCGCGGGAAGAAGCGCAGCGGCTCGCACAGGCCGCGCTCGTAGAGCTGGAGCAGGTCGCGCAGATGCGCCTCCGCTTTTCCCCGATCGACCGGCGCGAAAGCTTCCAGCACGGGCCCTTTCTCCTTCTCGTTTGTAATCAGGAGCGACTCGTTAGGCTGGGCGCAGTTCGCGCAGAGGTGAATGATCCAGGCCGTAAGCAGATCCTTCGGCTTCCGCGTCGTTAGGCGATAGTGGACGAGACGGCCGTCGTGGAACTTGTCGAGCCGCACGCGGAGCGTGAATGGGTCGAGCGCGAGCTGCAGATCCCGCGGTGCCTCCGGGCCGCCGCCGAGATGTTCTCTGACGAGGTCGCTGAACTCCTCCGCGGTCGCGCACATTTCGCGCAGCCGCGCGTCGCCGGCGTGACCCGGCGGCAGCGCCCCGCTCGCGCGCAGCACTGGGAGGAGCGGCGCGAGCGCTTCGCCGCGCAAGGCCCGCGTCACGAGGTCCTGCTCGAGCTGGTATTTCGTGAGCGCGTTGATCTCGAACGGCTCGGATTCCTCGAGCAGCTCGTCCCGCCGTGGCAGGCGGATGTTGAGGCGTTGTTCGAGCAAAAACTTCGCCGGGTTCCCGAAGAACCGAATAAGCTGCGAGGCATCGAGCGAGCGCCATTCCGATTCGGGTTGAGAGAGCGCCTCGCTGATGAAAGGCGGCGGATCGTGCCGCTTGCCGGCCGCCGCTTCACTCGCGGCCAGGTTTTCTGTCGAGAAACTAAAGAGGTCGTTTGCGCCTTCGAAGTAGGCAGAACTAAACGGCTGCAGCCGATGTCGCCTGACGAGTGCCGCATCTTTCGGAAGGGCGAAACTTTCCTGCACATAATTGAGCAGCTCGCTCACGAGCACGCTCGGCGGGATCGAGCTGTTATCGCGGATCGATTGCCCAACGTAGCTGACATAGAAAACTTCCCGCGCGGAGAGGAGCGCCTCGAGAAAAAGATAGCGATCGTCGTCGCGAGTGGAGCGGTCGCCGGGCCGCGGGCTTTGCGCGATCAGGTTGAACCCGGGCGCGCGATCGTGCCGCGGATAGGCGGTGTCGTTCATCCCGACGAGACAGACGATGCGGAACGGCACCGTCCGCATCGGTTTGAGCGCGCAAAAGGTGACGCACCCGACAAGAAATCCGGAGCCGCTTTCGGTGCTGGCGAGCGCCTGCTCGAGATGCGCAAGGAGCACATCGAGCGGGACGGTTTCGCCATAGCCGGAGAGCTGCGCCGTTTCGCCTAACGAATCCACCACCCGGCGCAACTGCCGCAGCTCCGCCTCGCGCTCGTCTTCGGCGCGGAAGAAGCGCGCCGTGATCTGCTGCAGCGTCTCCTGCCATTCAAGCAGCGAGCGCGGATGCTGCAGGAAACCGGCCGCGGCGAAGAGCGCCTCGCAGAATTCGACGAAACGTCCGAGCGTTTCCGCGAGGCTGCCTTCGACCTCGTCGAAGGCGAGGATGCCCTCGAAAAGTCGCTCGCCTTGCGCGGGCGCGGCGTAGCCGAGCAGGAGCCGATCGAGCCCGGCGCGCCAACTGTTTTCCGCGAACGCTGGCAAACCGAGGGCCGCCCGCTGGGCGCCGTCGATCCCCCAGCGAATCCCGGTTTTCTCGATCCAGCCGCGGATGATTTCGAGATCGGAACCGGCCAGCTCGAAGCGGCGCTGCAGCGCGGCCGATTCGAGAATGCTGATGACGCTGCCGGCGGCGAAGCGGCTGCCGGCTACTTCGAGGATGCTGAGGAAGGTGTCGACGATGCCGTTTTCCGCGCGCGCGCCGCGATCAGCGACCCTGAACGGGATCTGCTGCCGCTCCGGCGCGGTGTCGAAAACAGCGTTGATGTAGGGGGCGTAGATGCTGATGTCCGGCGCCATCACGACGATGTCGTGCGGCTTGAGCCCGGGATTCTCCTCGAAGAGTGCGAGCAACTGATCGTGCAACACCTCCATCTCGCGCATCGGGCTGTGGCAGGAATGAAATTGCAGCGACTGATCGGCAGGCGCGACCGGCCGCGGCGCGTTCGCGGTGGGATCGTCGAGCTGGTAAATATCGCGCTGGATCTGGCCGAGCACGGAGTCGTTAGGCGGAAGAAGAAACGCCTCGTGCTCTGCCGCGGGATTGAACTCGGTGATCGTCTCGAGAAATTCGCGGCCGAGTTTGCCGAAGGAAGCGAGGAGCGGATTGCCTCGCGCAAATTGCAGGTTGAGCTGCGCGCTCGGCGCCGCTTTGCGACGGGCGCGAGTTTCCTCGCGCTCCGAGCGGATGTCGCCCCAGAACTCCGGCGTCGGTCGCATGACGAAGAGATGCAGCTCCAGCGATTGCGCGAGTTCCTGGAAAAACTGGGTGTAAAAGGGGGGCAGCGTCGAGATGCCGAAAACCGAAACGCGCTCGGGCAAGGGCGCGGCGCCGCGGCGCAAGGCGGCGCTGAATTCCTCCGCCAGGGCGGGCGGATGCGGACCGGGCGCGGAGCGGGCCAGCTCCCGCCATAGAATTGCCTGCCAGTCCTTCTCACTTCCGCCGCGTTCCCAATCAAGAATCATGCGGGGGCGGAAGGCGAGATATTGGTCAAACGAGCTCGCGATTTTTCCCGCGAGCTGGAAGCGGCGCAGCTCGGGACGCGGCTGGGCGAGGTAGCGTCGCGGATCGGCAAACTCTCGCCGGTCGGCTAACTCGGGAAGCAGCTTCATGATCCGCCAAGTGAGATTCTCCCGCGCGTAGAAGCGGGCGGCGGCATGGCCGGGCAAGGCGGCATCCATCAATCCGGCGACGAATTTCTGCGGGAAGAGGAACGAGATGTTTGCGCAAATCCCCTGGCGCAGTGCGAGCTGCTGAGTGAGCCAGCGTTCCAGGCCGAGAGTCGGGATAACAACGGCCTCGGCGGCAAACGGATCTTCCAGCGGCCGCTGCAGGACCGCCGCCATCGCGTCGGCAAGCAGCTCCAGGCGATTACTGGGATGAAGATGAAGACCGGAATTTTGGGACACTCGCCAGCACCATATCACAAGCCGTTGGACAAAAGGTGTCCGACAAAACGACTTTTTTTTCGCCGCGCGAACGATTGCGCTTGAAGGCGAGGTCGCGGCGGCCTTACAGGTTGGACATGATACGTCCGATAGCCGCCAAACCTCGCCCAAACCGCCCCCGCGGCCGGCGTCCCACGGTCGAACAGTTTTCCCGCCCGCCGCTCGCGCGCATGATGCAGCTCCACGCCCAGCTGCAGGCGCGAAAATTTCCCAACTGCCGCAAACTCGCCGGGGAGCTGGAGGTATCGGAGAAGACGATCCAGCGCGACATCGAGTTCATGCGCTACCAACTCGGGTTGCCGATCGAATACGACCAGCTTCATTTCGGTTTCGTTTACACGGAACCGGTCACCAGTTTCCCGAGTATCCAGGTCTCGGAAGGAGAAATCATCGCGCTTTTCATCGCCCAGAAAGCGATGCAGCAATATCGCGACACGCCTTTCGAGGCACCGCTCAAAGCGGCTTTTCAAAAGATCGGCCACGGCTTGAAAGACAAGGTGACGTTCACGTGGAGCGACCTGGACGCGGCCATTTCGTTTCGTAGCGCCGGGCATAGCCAGGCCGATCTCGAGGTTTTTGAAGTGCTCAGCCACGCGGTGCTGAATTCGGTCGAAATCGAATTTCGCTATCGAAAATTGCGCAGCACGGCCGAGGAAACGCGGCGGGCGCGCCCCTACCATCTCGGCTGCGTCGACAACCAATGGTATCTCTTCGCCTTCGATCTCGATCGCCACCAGCTGCGCACCTTTGCCCTGCCCCGCATCTTCGAACCGCGAAAAACGGGCGCGCGCTTCCGGCGGCCGGCAAATTTTTCGATCGGCAAATTTCTCGATTCCAGTTTCGGAGTTTTCCAAAGCGATGGTCGGACCACGGTGCGAGTGTGCTTTAATTCTTTTGCCGCCCAGCTCGTGCGCGAGCGCACGTGGCATCACTCGCAGAAGATCAAGGAGCTGCGCGACGGCGGGCTGGAATTGAAGCTGCAGCTTGGCAGCCTGGAGGAGATCGAGCGTTGGATCCTGTGCTGGGGCGACCAGGCCGTCGTGCTCGAGCCGGCCAAACTCCGGCAGCGGTTGGCCGAAGTGGGGCGGAAATTGGTGGCCGACTACGCCGGAAAGTAGGCCGCGCGCCGCAGTCGAAAAAACTTGGTTCGTCGGACAGCCAATGTCCTACCCGCCCTGATATAATGGGGGCATGAAAAATAACTATGCGGAAATTGCCTTCGTTCTGGACCGTTCCGGTTCGATGGAAAGTTGCCGGGATGCAGCGCTCGAGGGCTTCAACCGTTTCCTGAAAGAACAGCAGCAGGTCGAGGGCCTGGCGAAGCTCACGCTCGTCCTCTTCGACGACGAATATATGGTGCCGGTAAACGCGCTCCCGGTGGCGGAAGTGGTGCCACTCGATGAGGAGACCTACGTCCCACGCGGGAGCACGGCGTTGCTCGATGCGATTGGCAGGACGATTAAAGAACTTGGTACCCGCCTGGCTGCTCTCCCCGAATCCGATCGTCCGGCCCAAGTCATCGTGGCGATCTTGACGGACGGCGAAGAAAATTCCTCCCGCAACTACACGTGGCATGAGCTGGCTGCTGCCATCAAGCGCCAGACCGAAGAGTATCGCTGGACGTTCCTGTTTCTCGGCGCTAACCAGGATGCGATCGCGACCGCGGCGCAGATGAATATCGCGCCGGCCAACGCCGCTAGTTACGTCGCCGATGCTGCCGGTCTGCATGCCTCTGCCAGTTCGCTCGCGCGCAAGGTGCGAGCCTTGCGCCGGATGCAGGAAGGGAATGCCTCCCTGCAGGAGGAGCAGGACGCCATCGCTCCGCTCTCCGATCTCCTGGAAGAGGAAGGGCAAACCGGGACTCGCTGAACGGTTGGGTGGACGGGCGCGTGAGAGCTGGATGCAAATGCTGGCTTAGCGTACGAGGAGCGTCGCGTCGTTACTGGTTACGCTGCCGTAGCTATTACTGACGACGACGGAGAAGAGACTGCCGTTATCGGTCGTTGTGGTTGGCGGAGTCGTGTAGGACGAACCGGTTGCGCCCACGATCTCGACGCCATTCTTTCGCCATTGGTAACTCAACGGTGGCGTGCCCTGCGCGGTGACAGAGAAGGTGGCCGTGGTTCCGCTTCTGACCCTCTGATTCGTCGGCCCGGTAATGATGGAGGGTGGCACCATGGATGTGCTTACGGTGAGAACGGCGCTACGACTGGTGGCGCTGCCCAGTTTATTCGTCACTACGACGGAGAAGAGCGCGCCATTATCGGTCTCGGCTGCGGGCGGAGTGGTGTAGGTCGACCTCGTCGCGCCGGTGATATCGACGCCGTTTTTCTTCCACTGATAACGGAAGGGCTTATCGCCGGTGGCGGTGACCGAGAACTCATGGGTTTGCCCGACTTCGACGGTGGCATCGGCTGGCTCGACGGTGATGACGGGACTTCCGGGCGTGGGGGTGGGCGTCGCGGTGG
>JACCZO010000249.1 GCA_013695925.1 Chthoniobacterales bacterium | reverse complement strand
TACCGGATTTCGGCGCTGGGCGTCTTGACCTTGAAAGTGATGATGCCGCTGCTCGATCGCTTTGGACACGTCCTGGAAAATGCCAGCACGCTCGTGATCGATCGCCTCACCCCGGAGCGATTGCGGGTGCGGCCACGGATCAGCGATGAGGAACTCGAAACCCTGGTCGAGATGGGCGAAGCCGAGGGCACCCTGCACGAGGCCGAAGGCGAGATGATCCAGGAGATCATCAAGCTCGGGGACAAGACGGCAAAGGATTGCATGACCCCGCGGGTCGATACTTTTGTCCTGCCGGATGATTTGCCTAACGATGAGGCAATCCGGCTCTGCCAGGAACGGCGGCACCGGCGGGTCCCGGTCTATGCCGGGACGCCGGACCAGATCGCCGGGATCATCGACGTAAAGCAATTCCTGCTGGACCCGTCGCAGCACTACACCGAGACGCTCATTCCGCCCTCCTTCGTCCCGGAAACGATGCCGGCGATGGGGCTGCTCCGCGGTTTCCTCTCCCATCCGCAGGGGCTCGCGATCGTGGTCGACGAATTTGGCGGGACGGAGGGAATTATCACTCTGGGCGACATCATCGAGGAAATCCTGAGCGACGCCGCGCCCCTTGGCGACGCCGACCTCTATATCGAACCGCTTGAGAACGGCCGTTTTCTCGCCAGCGGCAACGCCCGGCTCGATGATCTGACCGAGCATATCGGCTTTGAACTCATGGCGGACGGGATCGACACCATCGGCGGCTACGTTTTCAATCGGCTGGGTTATTTGCCTAACGTCGGGGCGCGGCTCGAGATTCCGCGCCTCGCGATTACGGTTCGTCAGGTCAGCCGGAAACGGATCGAGCAGTTGCTGCTCGAGAAAACCGCCGCCGGGGCAGACGAGGCGCCTGAATTCGAAGAATGATCGCCTGGATTGTCATCGCGATCTGCTGGGTGACGTCCTTCGTTTTCGGCGGGATCGAGGCTGGCCTCCTTTCGCTCGATCAGGTCCGGCTCCGGCACCAGGTCAAGTTACGCAACCATGCCGCCATTCGCCTCGATCAACTGCTGAAGAAACCGGAGCGCCTCCTCGCCACCGTCCTCCTCGTGACCAATCTGGCCGACATCGCGGGGTTGCTCTTGCTGACGAAGCGGCTCGTGGCGTTGCTAGGCATGGCCGGTTACCCGGTCGCGCTCCTCGTCGCCGGGCCGATTTATCTCTTCCTCCTCGGCGTCTTGCCGAAGTCGCTTTTTCGTCGTTTTCCCTATCGCGCTCTCGCAGCTTTTGCCGGACTGCTCGTTTTCACCTCGCGCCTTCTTTGGCCGATTCTGGAACTGGGCTCTCAGCTCGGGCAACTCCTCTTCCGGCGCACCGCCGCGCCCCCGCGCCTCTTCGCCGCGCGCGAGGACTTGAAACAGCTCACAGTCGAGAGCGAACGCCAGGGCGCCCTCACTTCGGCGGAGCGCGCGATGATCCATAACGTGGTCGATTTCCGCACCGTGAAGGTGGCCGATGTCATGGTCACCCGGGAAAAAATCGTTGCCGTCGTCCCCGAGACCACCATTCCCGAGCTGTTGGAATTAAGCGCCCGGACCGGGATCGAACGTGTGCCGGTGTTGGCGGAGAACGGCCGCGCGCTCGGGCTGGTGAATGTGTTCGATATCGTGCTCGATAAGTCAACCCCGCGCGAGCTGAGCCATTACATGGAACACATCGTCTCTTCCGGCGAAACAGAATCAGCTTACCGAACGATCCGACGGCTGCGGGCGGCGCAATCCACCCTCGCGGCCGTTTTCGACGAGGAACACCGGCTGACCGGCATCGTGACCGTGGAAGATCTCGTTAGGCGTCTGGTCCAGAGCGCCTGAGTTATCAGCTCAAACTAATAGGCGCTCGGCGACAAATACTGGAACGCGACGACCCGGCCACGCTGAAAGGAGACCGTCTTCACCGGATAGGTGATAGTGGGCGAGAACGGGTAGTAGAACGGATCCCAAAAAGGATCGATGAAAGCTCCATAAAAACGGTTCCGGCCACGATGTCCGTAAAAACCGATCCGTCCGGCATAACCAAACCCGCCGTAACCGTAACCAAGCCCGCCGTACGGGTAGGCTCCGTACGCCGCCGTCGAGAGGGTATAAACCCAGGTCTCAGTCGGCGTGTTGCGCACCATCCCGGTCGCCTTTTGCTGCGGCTGGCCCCAGGCGATATAAACCGCCTCCTGTGACATCCCACCCTGGATTTTGCCCTGGCTGACGAGCGCTCGCTCCTGCGGCGAAAGTCGATCGAAACCGGCCCGATTCGCGTCGATCCGCGACCCGACCGTGCTGCAACCCGAGAGAACCAACGCGCCCGTTGCGATGCACGCCAACCGCGCCCACGAGAACATTTGACGCTTCATGCAATAAACCTAGGCGAGCGCGCCGGAGCGTCAAACACCCACTCGTGCTCATGCTCGTAATCGTGCTCGTGCTCGACTCCTCTCGCGATCGAGAATATCGCGCCACGATTACGAGCACGAGCACGAGCATGAGCACGAGTGGGAATGGGTATGCGCCTCTCGATTGAATCGAGCGCCGGGCTGAAGTAACCTCGGCCATGGAGGATCGCTTCGGGCATCGCATCTCATACCTGCGCGTCTCCATCACCGATCGCTGCAACGAGCGCTGCACTTACTGCATGCCGCAGGAGTTGCAGGAATGGCTCCCCCGCCACGACATCCTGACTTTCGAGGAAACCATTCGGCTGATCCGCATCGCGAGCGAGCTGGGTGTCACAAAAATTCGCCTCACCGGCGGCGAACCGCTCACCCGGCGCGATGTCATCAAGCTCTTTCGCCAACTTCCCAGCCTAACGACCCTGCGCGATATCGGGCTCTCGACCAACGGCACACTCCTCACACGTGAAGTAGAGCCTGGCCTGACGATGGCGCAGGCGGTCCGCGCCTGCGGTTTCAATTCCGTCAATATCTCGCTCGATACTCTCGACCGGGGGGAATATGCGCGCGTCGCGGGTCGCGATTTGTTGCCCGATGCGATCGCCGGTATCGACGCGGCCATCGCCGCCAAATTTCCGCAGGTCAAGATCAACTGCGTCCTGATGCGGGGACGCGACCACGAGAATCTCCATGCTCTCATCGAGTTCGCAGCGGAACGAAAACTCCTTCTCCGCTTCATCGAATTGATGCCGGTCAGCACGACCGAAGTTCTGAGCGAAACCAATTTCCTCCCGGTCGCGGAAGCCCGGCACGTGATCGAAGCGAAATTCGGTGCCTTGATTCCCGAGCCGGAATTTCGCACCAACGGTCCGGCCAGTTATTTCCAAATCCCGGGACGCAACCAGCGCATCGGCTTTATCGGCGCGATGACCAACCTGCATTTCTGCGAGAGCTGCAACAAATTGCGGCTGACTTGCGACGGAAAGTTGCGCCCGTGCCTCGGTAGTTATCTCGAGTTCGACATTATGAAGCCGTTGCGCGCCGGGGCGAGCGACGACGAGTTGCGCCAGTTCTTTCTCGATGTCGTGGAGCGGAAACCGGAGCAGCACGACTTCCGCACGACCTATCAACCGGGGCGCAAGATGGTCGCAATAGGCGGCTAACGAATGGATCGGCTGACCCACATCGCGAACGATGGCAGTGCGAAAATGGTCGACGTCTCGGCCAAACCGCTGAGTCACCGCGAGGCGGTCGCGAGCGGTCGGATCGATCTGGCGCCGGCCACGGTCGAATTGATCGCCTTCGACCGTATCGCCAAAGGAAATGTTTTCGCGACCGCGCGGCTCGCCGGCATCCAGGCGGCGAAGCAAACCGCGCAGCTCATTCCACTTTGTCACACCCTCGGTTTAAGCCACGTCGAAATTGGCCTAACGAGCAACCAGAACGGCGTCGAAGCCACCTGCACCGCGCGCACCACGGCCCAGACCGGCGTCGAAATGGAAGCACTCACCGGTGTTGCCGTCGCCCTTCTCACCATCTACGACATGTGCAAGGCAGTCGATAAAGCGATGCAGATCGGCGAGATCCACCTCGTCGCTAAGAGGAAGAGTGGAGTGGTGGAGTAATGGAAGGCGCACGACAACCCAATACTCCAACCCTCCAACACTCCATTACTCCAACCTCCATCACCGTCGGCATCATCACCGTTTCCGATCGCGCCAGTCGAGGCGAATACGACGATCGCGGCGGCCCCGCGTTGAAGGAAGTGGCGCTCCAGAACAATTGGAACGTCCTCGCCGAAGCGGTCGTGCCCGACGAGATGGAACGCCTGCAGGAGGCGATCCGTTCCTTCGCGGCGCAAGGCTGCGGACTTATCCTGACCACCGGCGGCACCGGAATCGCCGCGCGCGACATCACACCCGAGGCGATCCGCGCGTTGATGCGGGTCGAGCTCCCCGGTTTCGGCGAAGTGATGCGCGCCGAGTCGATGAAGATCACCCCAAACGCCATCTTGTCGCGCAACCTAGGCGCGGTGGTAGAGCGATCGCTCGTCATTGCTCTGCCCGGAAAGCCGAGCGGCGCGGTCGAATGTCTCGGTTTTGTTGCAGGCGCTATTCCGCACGGCGTCGCCCTCGCCCAACGCGCGCCGACTTCCTGTTGATAAACTTTTCATCTACGTTTCGCGGCCGCGAGCCACTCCAGTTTTTCAGCAAAGTCTTCGAAAACGACGTGGGGAGCAATTGTCGTGGGTCTCGTAGCGAGCCGCGACATTGGTTACCCCCTTTGGGTTGACCGGAGACAGGTGAAAAGGTTATTGATTTTGTTTTAGCACCGCACAAGGGGCAATCGATGAGAGCTTTGGCATTTCGCAGTCGCTGTGTTCTGTCGCTTATGCTGGCGGCTCCGCTGCCACATGGTTGTCGCGGGGATCGATTAAACACGGCGATGGTGCGAATCGATATACATCACTCTGACGAAGCTATTCGGCAAGAGTTGCTTGGCTACACGCCTCTCGGGAGTGACGCGGCTGCGGTGCTGGAGTTTGTTTATTTGCATCTCGGCGTCGAGGGGCGTGGAAGCGGCGTTGGCCTAGTGCCCCGACCCGATATTACCGCGACCTTGGGGCATTCGCCTCGGTATATGTTTATGTCCAATAATGTCGAAGCCAACTGGCGTTTTGATGAGCGGCGCAAACTGCGGAGCTTGGAAATCCGACGATATGGGACCAAAGGCGGTAATTATAATCGAGATGATTTCCTTTATCCGGTTCAGATCGATTTGCGGCAGTCGAATGAGATGATCCGGCGTATCTTGTTACGTCACACCCCATTGGGTAGCGACTTGGCATCGATCTCTCGATTCATCGAAACTCGGCTTTACGCACAGAGTAGCGAAGCTGATGGCGTCGCTCTTACCGGTAGGCCCGGACTTGCGGTAATACTGGGCGAGTACATGGACCCGAAGAGTGGTTCCCCCCAACGTGTGCGAGTCAACTGGACGTGGGATAGCAACCAGAGGTTAAAAGCTATCGAAGTATCTCGCGTATCTTCTCTGGATGGGCGGTTTCAATACGCTCTTCCGCTTTTTTAATGGGTAGAGGGCAGGTCACCGGGGTCAGCGCGTGAATCGTGCAGAAGGAGGTCCGATACTCGTGATCACGACTCCGCCCCCATGTGCCCTCTGTCGTTAAGTGCGGGCCGAACGGCGATCGTCAGCTACGCCTATGACAAGATTGGGAACGCAATCGGCCGCATGCTTGCATCCGGTGCAAGCAGCCCGGTGTCAGCTTCAGAATTTCGCTCTTGCCGCGAACGAGCCTAAGCTTGGCTCGTGAGCACGATCTTTCCTGAATCTAAAATCGTCCGTCACCGCATCTCACTGGAGAACAATATGAAATCCAAATTTTCTATCAGCGCGCTTTCGCTCCTTCTTCTCCTTCTTCTGTTTGCTGTCGGCTGCGATTGGCGGGGCATTCGCGGCAACGGCACGCT
>JACCZO010000232.1 GCA_013695925.1 Chthoniobacterales bacterium | reverse complement strand
GGGGCAAGTTACACCCGTTTTCTCGACACGATCAACGGCCTGCGACGCCTGGAAGAGATTCGGAATT
Organism: Chthoniobacterales bacterium; assembly: GCA_013695925.1. Classification (GTDB taxonomy): domain Bacteria; phylum Verrucomicrobiota; class Verrucomicrobiia; order Chthoniobacterales; family UBA10450; genus Palsa-1392. The sequence goes on along the minus strand of JACCZO010000232.1, from coordinate 2,853 downwards.
TTCGCGCGCTCGACTATTCGGCAAAGAAGCAGCGCATCCTCGAGTTGATGGATGTGCAGCGGCCGCCGGCTTGAAGGGCGCCCCGCCCGGGGCTATTCCGGGTGCCGAAAGCGGGCTGCCATTTGCGTCATCAGCCGCATCGTTAGGCTGTGGTAGACGGCTCCCTCTGGGAGGCGTGGGCATCCGACAACGAACTGGGCTGAATCGTGCGAACGACGCCAAGTCCCGCTTCGCAGAGCGAAGCGTCTACAGTGCCCGCGGCGCAAAAACGAGGCGGAAAACCTGCCCCGCTGCCTGGCCTCGGTTGCCTCGGCCGGACGAGATATTCGTGGTCGATTCGCAGAGCCGCGACGGATCGCCACAGATCACCCAGGAACACGGGGCGCGGGTCCTGCAATTCGAGTTCAACGGCACCCGGCCAAAAAACAAAAAACTGGGCGCTCGAGCATCTGCCCTTTAGGAACGAGTGGGTTTTCATTCTGGATGCCGACGAGGTCCTGCCCGCGGGGGCGGAAGCGGAGTTCCAGACGGCGATCGCGCCAGCGGGCGAGAAGGCCGGGGACTGGATCAATCGCCGGTTTATGTTTATGGGCCGCTGGCTGCGGCACGCCTGTTATCCGAACTGGAACCTGCGCCTTTTTCGTCATTCGTTAGGCCGCTACGAAAAGCTGACTGAGGTCGTGACCGCGAGCGGCGACAATGAAGTGCACGAGCACGTCATGGTGCAGGGGCCGACCGGAAGGCTGCGCTGCCAGATTGATCATTACGCCTTTCCGTCGGTCGAAGTGTTCGTTGAGAAGCACAATCGTTATTCCAACTGGGAAGCGCGGGTCGCGGTGGCGGAAAAACGCGCGCTGGCTTCGTCGGGATTGCAGAGCATGCGGGTTGCGCAACGCCGCCGGCTCAAGCGGCTCTCGCGGCGGCTGCCGTTCCATCCCCTTTTGCGCTTCCTCTACGTTTACGTCTGGCAGCGTGGGTTTCTCGACGGGCGCGAAGGATATTATTTCGCGCGGCTGCATGCCTTCTACGAGTTCCTCTCCGTGGCGAAGACCTGCGAGCTGAAGAGACAGAGCAAGCGATAGCTTCGCCCGGTTAGGTCACCATACGCTTGCAACCGAGGCCGTAGCCGAAAATCACGGGCTCAGCCCCATGCGCCGGATCAGGCTGGTGTAACGCGGGTCGCGGCGGAGGTGTTCAAATTGGACCCGGAACGTAATGAATTGTAATTCGGCGCTGTGTTGTTGAAAGTCCTTCTCCAGCCAGGCAAAAGCCTGAGCTGGGTCGCCGAGACCGTCGTATATCGAGGCCAGATGCTGGCCGACAGCCTCGCCTTTGGCATAGCGCTCTTCCAGTTCCTTCAATATTCCAAGAGCCTCAGTGCGCCTGCCTGCCACCGCATAAAGGTAGCCCACGCCGCTAAGCTGTGGGCCTGATCTCTGCGATAATTCAGCCACTTTCTCACGCTCCCTAATGGCCTCGGGAAGGCGCCCCTGTTGGAGATAGGCCCAGCCCAGCCAATCGTGCCCTGAGATGTGGTTCGGATCGAGCTGGATGATCCTCTGACACTGCTCAATAGCCGCATTGGGGTCGTTTTTGGCTAGAAAGATAATCGCCAAATTGGCGTTGATGATGGGCGAAAGAGGATCCAGTTCCTGCGCCTGCTTGATTTCCCTCAAGGCGTCATCCAATTGCCGCTTTACGGTAAAATAAAGCCCGAACCAGTGATGCGCCGTCGCATAATTGTCATTGAGGCTGATGGCGCGCCGGTATTCTTGTTCGGCCTGCGCCCATTGCCACATGAACTGGTAGGCCAAAGCCGAGGAGGCATGCGCTTCCGCCAGCGAATCATCAATCTGGAGAGCGCGATCCACGGCTGCTCTGGACTTTGGCATGAACTCGCTCGAAGGGACACCGGCGTACTGCTGGAGCAATAAATAAGAGTCAGCCAGTCCAACATAGCCAAGGGCGAAATTCGGATCGTGTTCGGTCGCCTGCTGGAACTGCTCGATCGCTTGTTTAAGTCCGTCCGGAGTGCGCTTGTTCCAAAGATAGCGACCCCGCAGGTAGAACTGGTAAGCCTCCGCGTTGGTGCTGTCGCGTTGGACGAGCCGGCGCTGCTCTTCGCCGGATAATCTCAACTTCAACTTCTCCGTGACCTCTCGGGCGATGGCTTGTTTGACTGCAACCACATCCGAGATCTTGCGATCGTATGCTTCTCCCCAGAGCTGCGCGCCGGTGGTGGTGTCGACCAAATCCACCTGAACGCTCAGTGCGTCCTTCATCTGCCGCACTTTCCCGGTGAGCACCGCTGCCACCTGCAATTCGCGTCCAACCCGCCGCGGATCAACATCCTTGCCTTTGTAATGAAAAGCGGTCGAGCGCGCGATCACTCGCAATTGCTGTAACTCAGTCAGGCTATTGATCAGGGCCTCAGAAATTCCCTCCGACAAATACTCTGCGTTCGGATCGTTGCTCGCATTTTCAAATGGCAGAACGGCAATTGAATGACGGGTCTGCGAGCTCGCTGCTGCGCTCAAGCGCGACGGAAAAATATTCGCCCGGTAGTAAAAGAGCGCACCGAGCGCGAGCACGATGAGGCAGAGCGCGGCCGCGGCAATGAGCGCATAGTTTCGTTGCCGGACGCTGGAGGATCCCGGTCTCGCCGTCGCAGTGCCCGGCGGTGGCTGGCATTTTCGCGGCAGCTCGGGGTTGCCGATCTCGTTGGGGTAAAAATTCACGAGTCCGATTTTACGGCCATGTTTCACCTCGCATTCGCCGAGCTCGTGGAGGTGAGGGCGCCAGCGCGGGAAGGGCGAAAGATCGTCGGCCACTCGTTTCGAGAGAAGAATGTGG
>JACCZO010000223.1 GCA_013695925.1 Chthoniobacterales bacterium | reverse complement strand
GTGCGCCGGGAGGACATCCAGCGCGACTTCTTTGCCGAGCCGCATCTGCCCGCCCGCGAAGCGCGCGCTTACTACCAATACGATGTCGATTGGGCGAACCGCCTCATCCTCGGCGACAGCCTCCAGGTGATGACCTCGCTCGCCCGCCGCGAGGGCCTCGCCGGGCAGGTGCAGATGATCTATCTCGATCCGCCCTACGGCATCAAATTCTCCTCCAACTGGCAGAACGAAGTCGGCAAGCGCGACGTGAAGGACAAGGACGAGGACCTCACCCGGGTCGGAGATGATCCGCGCCTACCGCGACACTTGTTGTCGGCGTCGCCTGCTTTGACACTGACGTAGATAAATGCGCTGTCCCGACCATCGCCGGAATAGCCGGCGAAGTTTCCTATCAAATCAGAGGGACTGTCGGCTGACGCAATCGCGAGTAACAAGGAGGATTGCACCGACGAGCCTGATCATGGAATGCACCGTCCAAGGCCTGGCGACAGCGGATTGTATGCGACCGTCACGATCGAGCCTGACGTAAACACCTGTCCGCGTCCCTTGGTTATGTAGACTCAGCGTTGCTCCTTCCTAATCATCAGTTTCAATCCTGACCAAACCTCATCAACTGCACAAACCTTGACATCTACCAAGCGGAACCGCCAACTCTCGAATGACATCCTCGGTAATATCCGTCGTTGCGCCTGAGTTCTTTTTCGGCCACGAAATCCAAACCATTCCGTTTGGAGCAATCTTTTTGCGGTAAGACTCTAACTTTGATTTGAGCTTGGAACGTGAACTCGAAAAGAGATGAACGAACTGCGGCGCAGACCGCAGATTATCAGACCAGACAACGCAAACATTTTTAGGTAAATCCAACCTGGTCCAGTATTGATCCGGCGCTCCTTCGACATGTGCAGTTAGTCCATCCTTGTAGCCGAGCTTTTGCCAGAGAGGAGTGCCAGAATATCCGACATTGGCTTTCATGATCTAACAAGAATGATGAACCGCCGTGAGCAAGACACGCGCGACTTCGAAGCGACGGGCCGAAATCCTTGGGATTTGGATATTACGGAGGCCTTCTTCTGCTTCCCAATGTGGAGCACTCCATAAAGTATAGCTATCCCAAGCACCGCCCCGAAGAGGCCCTGTAGCCCTAGCCCCGATGGAAAAATTCACGGTCAGACCGGCCAGCGCGGAGGCGATAAACAGCCAAAATGATCTTCGTCTCGTGACCGGACCGACGCGACCAATTTCCGGGAAGACATCAATACCAACGGCTTGATCGACGCGGTCGATTTTTCGGTGGTCAAAGGTCAGGTTGACGCAGCGCGGTAAGGAGGTCGCCGCGCTCCGCGATGGCGCGGCCCGCGGCGAAGCTTGCTGCGCGGTCGCTTTCCTTGCGGGAGCTTTCGCACGAGACTCACCTTGCGACATGAGCAAGGCGTTTACGCGGGAGGAGAACGATGGACCGGGCATTCCGGATCTGCCGCCGCCCGTTTCGGTTTTGCCGGAAGGAGCGCGGAATTACATCACCGCGGAGGGCGCAGAAAATCTGCGCCGGGAATTAGCCGAACTGGTGAACGAGAAACGGCCGCCGCTCGTCGGCGCGAGGGACGACCCCGATGCGAAGCGGCAACTGGCCGCGCTCGACCAGCGCATCTTCCAGCTCGAACAGAGCCTGCAATCCGCCGAGGTGATCGCGCGACCGGAACTCGAGCTCGATCGGATCCGCTTCGGCGCGACGGTGACGGTGCGCGACAACCGCGGCGAGGAATCGACCTACCGAATCGTGGGAGTGGATGAGACGGATTTCGACCGCGGCTGGGTGAGCTGGCAATCGCCGATCGCGCGCGCGCTCCTCAATGCCCGCCGCGGAGAACGAGTCCCGTTCTCGCTTCCATCCGGCGAAGAGGAGCTGGAGATCGTCGCGGTCGAATATGAGTAGGTCACCAGCGTCGGTCGCGCCCGGCGGCGCTCTTTCGCATCGACAACAGGACGCTATCTCTGTCCAATCGCGCCCATGAATCGCTTTCTGTTTTTTCTCGCGCTCTTCGGTTCGATCATCGTTCCCGGCATGGCGGCTGAGGAGTTCGACGTCCTGATCAAAAACGGCACGGTCTACGACGGGAGCGGCGGAGAAGGGCGGAAGGCGGACGTGGCGCTGCGCGGCGACAAGATTGCGGGCGTGGGGGATTTCAAAGACGCGAAAGCCGCCCTAACGATCGACGCGCAGGGCCTGGCGGTCGCGCCGGGGTTCATCAACATGCTCTCGTGGTCGACCGAGTCGCTCATCGCCGATGGCCGGTCGCAAAGCGAAATCCGACAGGGCGTGACAACCGAGATCATGGGCGAAGGCGAGTCGATGGGCCCGGTGAACGACCGGGTGCGGGAGAAAATGCTGCGCGACCAGAAGGACATCCATTACGACGTCACCTGGACGACGCTGGCCGATTACCTGCGCTTCCTGGAGAAGCGCGGGATTTCCTGCAACGTCGCTTCGTTCATCGGCGCGACCACGATCCGCGAAAACGTGATCGGGTTTGACGACAAGGCTCCGACCCCGGAGCAGCTCGAAGAAATGCGCGCGCTCGTCAGGCAGGAAATGGAGGCGGGCGCGCTCGGGATCGGGACTTCGCTCATTTATCCGCCCGCTTTTTATGCCAAAACCGAGGAGTTGATCGAGCTCTGCAAGGTCGCCGCGCAGTACCAGGGCAAATACATCTCGCACCTCCGGAGCGAGGGAAATCAACTGCTCGAAGCCTTCGACGAGCTGCTTCGAATCAGCCGCGAAGCGAAGATTCCGGCAGAGGTTTATCACATCAAGGCGGCCGGGAAATCGAACTGGCCGAAGCTCGACGCGCTCCTGGCCAAAATCGAAGCGGCGCAAAAAGAAGGGCTCAAGATCACTGCCGACATGTACGCCTACACCGCCGCCGGCACCGGCCTCGATGCCTGTCTCCCGCCCTGGACAGCGGAGGGCGGTTACCCCGCCCTCTTCAAGCGGCTGCGCGATCCGGAGCTGCGGAAAAAGATCGCGGCCGAGGTGAAAACACCGAGCGACAAGTGGGAAAACCTTTACCTCGCGGCCGGTTCACCCGAACAGATTTTAGTCGTCGGTTTCAAGTCGGAGAAACTCAAGCCGCTCACCGGCAAATCGCTCGCTGAAGTGGCAAAGATGCGGGGCAAGGATCCGGTTGAGACGATCATGGACCTGATCGCGGAGGACGAGTCGCGGATCGAGTCGATCTACTTTCTGATGGCGGAGGAAAATATCCGCAAGGAGCTGGCCAAACCCTGGATTTCCTTTGGCTCGGATGAAGCTTCGCAGGCGCCGGAAGGCGTTTTCCTGAAATCCAACCCGCATCCGCGGGCCTACGGGAATTTCGCCCGCGTTCTCGGCAAATATGTGCGGGAGGAAAAGGTGATTCCGTTAGGCGAAGCAATCCGGCGCCTGAGCGCGCTCCCCGCGTCCAACCTCGGGCTCGATCATCGCGGCCTGCTCGAAGAGGGAATGTTCGCCGATGTCGTGGTCTTCGATCCGGCGAAGATCGGCGATCGCGCGACTTTTGAAAAACCGCATCAATACGCGGTCGGGATGAAGCACGTATTCGTCAACGGGAAGCAGGTGCTAAAGGACGGCGACCATACCAGCGCCAAGCCGGGCCGGGCCTTGTGGGGACCGGGGAAGGTTCGTTAGGCAAACCGGAGTAGGAGCTTCCGACCGGATGGGTGCGCGGGAAACCTGGAGAAGCCACAACTGGCTCCCCGCAAACCGGAAAAACGTGCTCCGTCGCCCTCGACTTACTGGCCGTTACGGCCTGCCTCGCTCGTTTGGCCGAGCACGGCGTTAGCGGTGGCGAGAATGGCGTTGTCGTCGTTGTCGCCCAGCCCGCGGAGGAAGTGCCGCGTCTTGCGCAGGGCGCGCCGAACGAAGAGATCGGCCGCGATATGATCGACGGCATGGCGTCCGTTCCGCCCCTGGGTCGATAATTCGGAGTCCCAGCGGCTCAAAACGCAGGTGGCGGCAAACATTTCCATCGCCGCATTGGCGATCCGTTCCTGCACCAACTGCATCTCCATGACCGGCTCGCGATAAGTGATGAGCGCCTTGTTGACCGCGAAATTAAATCGCCAGACCAACCGCCCGAGCTGACCGGCATAAGATTTCAGCCGATCGTTGCGCACCGGAACCTCGGGGACCTTGACCGCGGCGGTGAGCCGTTTCATCCCTGCGCCCCAAGCGGCCCTGGTGCCATCCGGGCGCCACGGTTTGAGCATCGTGTCGTAGATTTCCTTGAACTCCATGCCCGGCCCGCGCATCCCCACGAGCGCGATAAATGAAGTGAGCACTTCGTTGCTGCCCTCGCCGATCTGGTTGATCCGCGCGTCGCGCAGCATCCGGCCTAACGGGGAGTCGTCGAAATAGGCGGAGCCGCCATGGATTTGGAAGCAATCGTTGACCGCATCCCAGAGTCGCTCGGTCGTGAACACCTTCAGCATCGCCGTCTCGAGCATGTAATCTTCGAGCCCGCGATCGATCAGCGAAGCGGTCACCTGCGTCATCGCTTCCATCGCGTAAACGTCCGCCGCCATGCGCGCGATCTTCTTCTTGACGAGGTCGAAACTGCCCAGCGTCTTCTGGAATTGCTTGCGGGTGTTGGCGTGGTCGACCGCCAGCCGGAGACAGGTTTTCGCGCCGCCGGTGCAGCAGGCGCCAAACGTCGTGCGTCCGAAATCAAGCACGGTCAGCGCCACGCGGAGGCCTTTGCCTAACGGGCCGAGAATATTTTCTTTCGGGACCCGCACGTTATTGAGCCGGAAACGCCCCGTGGCGGTCCCGCGAATGCCGAGTTTCGGCATGCGCGGCTCGATCATTTCGAAGCCTTCCATGTCGGGCGTAACGAGAAACGCGGTGATCGCGGTCTTGCCCGGCTTCTTCGGATTCGGGGTGCGCGCCATGACCGTAAGCACCTGCGCAATCGAAGCGTTGGTGATGTAGCGCTTTTCGCCGTTCAGAATGTAATGCGAGCCGTCTTCGTTCGGCTCGGCCGTCAGCTGCACATTTGCCGCGTCAGAGCCGGCTTCGCGTTCGGTCAGAGCAAAAGCGGCGAGCTGCTCGCCGTTCATCAATTTCGGAAGCCACTTTTCCTTCTGTTCTTTGGTTCCAAAAAGAAGGAGCGCGCGAATGCCAATCGAGTGATGCGCATTGGTAAAGACGGCGGTCGAAGCGCAGCGTGCGCCGATTTCTTCCAGCACCGTGCAATACTGCATCTGTGAAAAGCCGCGGCCGCCGACTTCTTTCGGAGCGGTCATCCCGAGCACGCCGACGCGGCCAAGTCCATCGATCACGTGGCGCGGGATATCGACCTCGCGATCGATCTCTTCCGGATCGAGATGTTCCTCGAGGAAGGTGCGCAATTCAGCGACGGCGCTATTGACGTTCGCCTGCTGCTCCTCGGTCAGGCGAGGGTAGGGCATGGCCCAGTCGGCCACGAAATTTCCGAGGAAGAGGCCTTTGGCGAAGCCCAGTTCCTGATGGCCGCTGAAGAGGAGCTCCTCGGCCTGTTGAATTTCCTTCTGTCGCTGAATGTCGGTTTCGCTGAGTGCCATAGGTAGAAAGGTGAGGCCGACGGCGCGCGCCGACGGGTCACGCATTGTAGCGAAACGCGCCCCGTTGTCCACCCGGCGCGGAGGCCGGCTGGCCGGGGTTGCCTGACAAACCCCGCTGCACGCAGCAGCCATTCAGCTGAGCCTTATCAGTGACATTGCACCCGTCACTCCAGCCCGAGGATCGCGCGTGCGTCGCGCGCAAACTTGAATCCCCCTAACGATGCCTCAACCGGGAAGTCCTTCGTCAAACCAAGGAACTGGAATTTCATGCCCAGAAATTCTGGATGAATCAGCGTCTGCAGAGCGCGGCTTTTTTCCGCCCCGGCGGCAGCGAGCGCGGCATGGGTCGAGAGCAACCCGGTGAGGAAATGATGCTGATCGGTATATCCGGCCAGCTGCAGTCCGCAGACTTCGGCCTGCTCCACCAGGCTGGTCCACTCCACATGGGTCGTCAGGTCGCTCTGCCCGACCCGCTCCCAGAGCGAGGGCACAACCCGATGGTCGGCATAACATTGCAGCGTCCCGGTGCGCCGGCTCGGGGCGTAAAACTCGTGCCGCGGCAGGCCGTAATCCGCAATCAAGACCACCCCGCGACGCAGTTTGCCCGCCAGCGCCTCCATCCAATCCAGCGTCGCGAGATTGATCTCGGTCTCGTAGCCGGCCTCCCGCACCGGCGGGAGTTTCGTTAGGCGCTGCGCCAGGCGCGCGTCGGAGATCGGCCGATCGACGAGGGTAAAACCGCAGGAGGTTCGCTCCACCAGGCGCTCAGACCAGCCCCGCGCTTCGCCTTTGCCGGTCGCCACCAGGAGATGCACCGGCATGGCGTCGAGTAGCTCGTTGGAAAAATGGACACCGCAGAACGGCTCCATCGTTTCGAGCGATTCGACCCATTCCGTGCGCCCGGCGAACGGCCGCAACACCCCTTGCTGACGCTCCCGCAAAAGCGCAAAAGGCTCCACCAACCGATAGCGCGCGGTCGCAAAAAGATCCGGGTTTTGTTCGCGCAACGCCTCCAACACGTCGGTCGCAAATTCCCCGTGATGCGCTCCCTGCTCGACAATTACAAAATCGTCCGGCCGGCCCAGCGTTTCCCAGATCTCGGCAAATTGCCCGGCGATCAATTTCCCG
>JACCZO010000209.1 GCA_013695925.1 Chthoniobacterales bacterium | reverse complement strand
CGATCGACTTGGCTTCTTCCACCGTGATGGTGCCGTCCTTGCCGACCTTGTCCATGGCGTCAGCGATGATCTCGCCGATCGTCTTGTCCCAGTTTGCGGAGACGGTCGCGACCTGCGCGATTTCGTTGCGGTCACTGACCTTCTTCGACATCTTCGCGAGCTCGGCGACAATGGCTTCGACAGCCTTGTTGATGCCGCGCTGGAGCGAGGTCGGGTTAGCGCCGGCCGTCACGTTGCGGAGACCTTCCTTGTAGATGGACTCAGCGAGAACGGTCGCCGTCGTGGTGCCGTCACCCGCGATGTCGGAAGTCTTGGAAGCGACTTCGCGCACGAGTTGGGCGCCCATGTTTTCGTAAGGATCTTCGAGCTCGATTTCCTTAGCCACGGTGACACCGTCTTTGGTGATGGTCGGGCTGCCGAATTTCTTGTCGAGGATGACGTTGCGACCGCTCGGTCCGAGGGTCGCTTTAACGGCACGCGAGAGTTTCTCGATGCCGCGGAGAAGCGCATGCCGCGCGTTCTCGTCGAATTGTAGTTGTTTAGCTGCCATAGATTTTGTTCTTAGTCTTTAGTTGAGAGTTGAGAGACTGGGTTAGCCGATGATGCCAAGGATATCGTCCTCGCGCATGATCAGGTAGGACTCTCCGTCCACCTTGATCTCGGTGCCGCCGTATTTCGAGATGAGCACTTTGTCGCCCTTCTTCACGGTGAAATCGACTTTCTTGCCGTTGTCATCGACCTTGCCGGTGCCGAGAGCGACGACCTTGCCTTCCTGCGGCTTTTCCTTGGCGGTATCTGGGATGATGATGCCGCCCTTTTTGGTTTCTTGCTCTTCGATCGGTTGCACGAGCACCCGGTCTCCAAGCGGTCTTACGTTAATTGCCATATGGTTTCTTGCTTACTCCTTCTAGTAGGTTGGGTTGTTACCGGGCGCGCGCCCGACTGCGAACGGCGCCCGGCAAATTGTTGTTGTTAAAAGTTACTTCTTGTCTTCGTCGACGACTTCGAATTCCGCGTCGACCACGTCACCCTGGTCCTTGTGCGGACCTTCAGTCTGCGGTTCGGCTTGCGGACCGGGACGTCCACCGGCTTCGGCGCCAGGGGTAGGCCCGGCACTGGCGGCGGCTTGCTTGTAAAGATCGGCGCTGACTTCCTGGAACTTGTTCTGCAAGTCCTCGTAAGTGCGCTTCATCGCGTCGGTGTCATTTGCCTCGATCGCGTCGCGGACGGCCTTGATGGCTTCCTCGATCTGCTTGCGCTTATCTTCGGGAACCTTGTCGCCCAGCTCCTTGAGCTGCTTCTCGCTCTGGTAAGCCAGAGTGTCGGCGTTGTTCTTGATCTCGATCGCTTCCTTGGCCTTCTTATCTTCTTCCGCGTGAGCTTCCGCGTCGCGTTGCATTTTCTCCACCTCTTCTTTGCTCAACCCTGAGCTACCGGTGATGGAGATTTTCTGCTCCTTGCCTGACCCGAGGTCCTTGGCGGAGACATGGAGAATGCCGTTGGCGTCGATGTCGAAGGTGACTTCGATCTGTGGCACGCCACGCGGCGCCGGCGGAATGCCGTCGAGGTGAAATGTGCCGAGGTTTTTGTTGTCGCGGGAAAGCGGACGCTCGCCTTGCAAGACCTTGATTTCCACGCCGGGCTGATTGTCGCTGTAAGTCGAGAAGATCTGCGACTTGCGAGTCGGGATCGTCGTGTTCCGCGGGATCATCGGGGTAGCAACGCCACCCGCGGTCTCGATTGCGAGAGTTAGCGGAGTGACATCAAGGAGCAGAACGTCTTTTACGTCTCCCTTGAGGACGCCGCCCTGGATGGCTGCGCCGACGGCCACGACTTCGTCAGGATTCACACCCTTGTGAGGTTCTTTCCCGATAAGTTCGCGGGCCGTCTCGATGACTTTCGGCATCCGAGTCATACCACCGACGAGCACGAGCTCGTTGATGTCTTTTTCAGAAAGCTTCGCGTCAGCGAGGCAAGCCTTTACGGGCGGAATCGTCCGCTGGAAGAGCGGGTCAGTCAGTTGTTCGAGCTTCGAGCGTGTGAGCTTCTTCTGGATATGCTTCGGACCGCTCGCGTCGGCGGTGACGAAGGGCAGATTGATCTCGTACTCTTGCGAGGAGGAGAGTGCGATCTTGGCTTTCTCGGCTTCTTCCTTGATGCGCTGGATCGCGTCCGGCTGTTTCGAGAGATCGATGCCGCTGTCTTTCTTGAATTCATCGACGATCCAATCGACCAGGACGTTATCCCAGTCATCGCCGCCGAGGTGAGTGTCGCCATTGGTCGCCTTCACTTCGAAGACGCCATCGCCGATCTCCAGGACAGAGATATCGAAGGTGCCGCCGCCCAAGTCATAGACCGCGATCTTTTCGTCCTTCTTTTTGTCCAGACCGTAAGCCAGCGAGGCCGCGGTCGGTTCATTGATAATGCGGAGCACTTCCAGGCCCGCGATCTTACCTGCGTCCTTGGTCGCGTTACGCTGAGAGTCATTAAAATAGGCCGGCACGGTGATGACCGCTTGCGTGATCTTTTCGCCCAGCTTCGCTTCCGCATCGGATTTGAGCTTGGCAAGAATCATCGCCGAAACTTCCGGCGGCGAGAACGTCTTCTTCTCGCCGTTTACTTCCACCTGCACGTGCGCATCGCCGTTGGCGGCTTTCACGATCTTATAAGGAACGCGGTGTTCTTCCTCGCGGACCTCTTCAAATTTCCGGCCCATGAAACGCTTGATGGAGAAAATTGTGTTGGCGGGGTTCGTCACCGCCTGACGTTTCGCCGCCTGACCGACGAGTCGCTCGCCATTCTTCGCGAAGGCGACAATCGACGGCGTCGTCCGTGCGCCCTCGCTGTTTTCCAAAACTACCGGGTCGCCGCCCTCCATGACAGACATGCAGGAGTTAGTGGTTCCCAAGTCGATACCTAATACTTTAGCCATTTGTTATATTGAAATCCTTTCGGGGAGTGCTTAGCAGCGATCGTTCCATGACGGCGAGTTGAGGTTTAAGTGTTTGATTTCGACTTAGTAATGTTTCTCAAACGATCGCGCAGAGCTGGGCATTAGTGCCACTGTGGCGCACTTGGTGACGGTCTCCCCACCCGTCTGGCGACATCGTGTCTCCTCCAAAGCTGGTATGCGGTTTGCTTAAATTCCTCGGTGCATCCGCCGCTGGTGTGACCCTGAACTGTCAGCGCCGCGGAAAGCCGACAACGGTCCCTCACTCCAGCGCCACCAGCTTTGAGACGCCAATCACCCGAACCTTCCGCCGCGGCCAAGCTTCCCGAACTGGAGCGTCATCTGAAAGAAAACGAATCGCAGCGCACGGAAATCAACGGTTACATCAACCAGCTTAGCATCCAGCTGCACCGCTGGCAGCTCCGGCTGCAAACGCTGAATGAGCGAAATCAGCAGCTCGTCAGTGAGATGACCGATCTCCGTCAACTCGATCGTCCGCAGTCTGCGAGCTAGTTGTTTCCGCGAGCGGGCGGAACTATTCTCTGGCCGATGAGCGAACCGGCGTCAACGCAGGCGAAACAGACAGCGTTGTCTGTGCTCATCCGCAAAAACGCGCCGCTGGTGGTGGCCTACTCGGGTGGCGTTGATAGTGCCTTTTTGCTCGCGACGGCAGCGGACGCGGTTGGGAGCCGTTCTCTGGGTGTCATCGCCGACAGCCCCAGCCTGCCCCGCCAGGCATTGGCCGATGCGCTGCAGTTAGCGCGCCAGATCGGAGCCCAGGTCGAAGTCATCGCGACGGAGGAAATGCAGAATCCGGCCTACACTTCTAATCCGATTAACCGCTGTTATTATTGTAAAGCGGAGCTCTTTCAAAAGCTCGACGGTCTGGCGAAAGACCGCGGTTTTCAGGCGATCGTCTACGGCGAAAACGCCGACGACGCGCACCAGGTCCGCCCCGGACGGCAGGCGGCGGCAGAGTTCCGCGTGCTGTCACCGTTGAAGGATGTCGGACTAACGAAAAGTGAAATCCGTGCCCTCTCGCGCGAGATGCAGCTGCCGACGGCAGACGTACCTGCCCAGCCCTGCCTGAGTTCGCGCATTCCCCACGGCACCGCGGTGAGCGTGGACGCTTTGGCCATGATCGAGGAAGCAGAGGCGATGATGCGCGATCTAGGCTTTCGCGTCTTCCGGGTGCGTCATCACCTGAAGAGCACCGGGGTGTGGGCCCGAGTGGAAATTTCGCCTGACGAAATGCCGAGGATTGCGGAGGTGGAGGAAACTCTCTTTTCCGATTTGCACCGCGTCGGCTACGACGAAGTAACGATCGAGCCCGGCGGGTATCGCTCGCCCTCGCCCTAGCACAATTTCACTCAACTGTTACGTCGCCGCCATGCGGTCGTAACAATCGCTCTCTAGCCTTGTCCCCTTCGGAGAAATCCGGGCCGCGAACGTTCACCCGAGCGCGCGCGCTTAATCAACCGCGGCCCCCGGGTCGCAACCAAAGGAGAGATGATGTATTTCAAAAACACGATACTTGCCGTGGCAGCGGCCAGTCTGCTGCTCGGGACGTCCGGGCAGGCTCAGGATAATGGCGCCTTGCTGGATTTGCTGGTCAAAAAAGGTTTGATCAATGACCAGGAAGCAGAAGAAGTCCGCGCAGATCTGACTCGCGAAAGCGCCTCCACCGCGGCCGGCAAACTCAAGCTTTCCACTCCGGTGACCGAGCTGGAACTCTACGGCGACGCGCGCATGCGATACGAAATCCGGACAGCGGAGGCTGGTGCCCCCGACACCATCTCTCGCCCGGGCGATAACACCCAACGGAACCGTTTTCGCTATCGCTTGCGACTGGGCCTTCGCGGATGACGCTCCACTTGCCGCTCGCTGATGCTAAGGCTGCACCGCAGAGACCGCCGATCAATGCGTGACTCGAACTCGTCGGCAGACCTGATCACCAGGTGAACAGATTCCACGTAATACCTGCCAGCATGGCCGCGAGAATCGGAGGTCACATAGTTGGTGTCGACCAATCCCGCGCCGACCGTTTTCGCCACCGCTGTCCGGAGAGAGCGCAGACGAGGCCCGTCACGAGGAGCGTCGTCCCGGTCGCAGCGAAAGTGAGCCAGCTTGGGCCTGTTTGCAGTAAGAAGATCAATGCGGTCGCCGCGCCGACGATTTGAAGGAAACCGAGGACGAGCCGAAGGATCGCCCACATCATCTCGCGGTGGCGCTCCTCGTCGGTCATGCCACGGTGGTTAGGCGATCACATCTCCGGCACCCATAGCCGCTCTTCGAACACGCGCACGAAGCCGTGCTCCTCCAAGATCCTCTGGCCGGCGCGAGAACGGACGAACCGGATGAACTCCTTGGCTGCCGTGGACGCGCGTTTCTTGTCGGTGTATAGCCACAGCGTGCGCGAGAACGGATATTTCCCTGCGTTCACCGCGACGGCGCTCGGCTGAACTTTGTTGACGTCGACAGCTCTGATTCCGTTCTGCTCCGCGAGGTTCATGCTGGAGTAGCCAATGCCGTTTCGATCCGCTCGCACCGCGTCAATGATCTCTGAGTAGCGGGTGAGCATCTTCGCAGACGCAGCATATGGCTTGCGCTGCATCGCGAGTTCTTGAAAACCGAGGTGAGTGCCGGAAACAGGGTCGCGGATGTAAAGCTCTATGGCGCCATCCTCGCCGCCGATCTGCTTCCAATTTGTAATTGTGCCCGCGAATACGTCGCTGATCTGTTGATCGGACAGGGCTTTGATCGGATTGGCGTTATTCACGATCACGGCCACGCCGTAATATCCGATTAAGTCGTCGTTGATCGTCACACCGCGCGAGCGCGCCAGCCGCTGTTCATCCTCGTTGGGCTGCCGCGAGGAAGCCGCGATGTCGCACGTGCCGGCGAGAAGTGCCTGGAAGCCGGAAGCGCTTCCCTTCGACTCCAGTTCGAAACTGACGTCGGGATTTTTCTTGCGGTATGCGTCGATCAGCGCCGAGGCGAGTTCCTCGCCAAAGGTGTTGGAACCTTTGATCACGATCCGCTGTTCCGCCTGTGCGGCGGATGCGAAGACGAGCGTTGCCGATAGCACGCACGCTGCGCGCCGGAAGATTTCGAGTTTAGACATGATCATACTTCGCTGACGTCTAACCCTGCACTGTGCGCCTCGAATTGCTCCGCGCAGATATCGTTCAGGAAGGCCGCGACCATCTGGCTGCGCGCGCTGTTGTGCACGCAAATGAAATAGAACGTTCGGTTTCTTCACGCGTGTTGAGGTTGAAGTGAAACGCCGCTGCGGCGCGGTAAGCGGAGCGAGAGCAGGCCGGCGGCGAGTGCCATGCCGGCAGAAACCCAGAGACAACCGGGCAGCCCGGCGACTTGGAACAACCAGCCGGATAGAACGGTGCCGGTGAGACGCCCACCGGCATTCGCCATGTAGTAGAAGCCGACGTTGAGCGCGACTTTGTCACCATCGGAGTACGACAAGATCAGGAACGAATGCACGGCGGAGTTGATCGCGAACACAAAGCCGAACACGGCGAGCCCGCCGATGATCACAATGCTCGCATCGAGACCGCGCCAGAATCCAAGAGCCATCAGCGCCGGAATGATCGCGAGTAGCAAAGTCCAAAGCACCGCGGACGAGCCGGCCGGCGAGTGCTTCTTGCCCCGCCCTCTCGTCAAGGCCGGGGCGGACGCCTGCACGATGCCGTAGCCGATTACCCAAAGCGCGAGAAAGCCTCCGACCTGCGCGAAGTTCCAGCCGAGCCGGTCGTAGAGGAAAACGGGAAGTCCGACGACGAACCAAACGTCACGCGAACCGAACAGGAAGAATCGCGCGGCGGAGAGAACATTGATGGCGGGGGTCATGGAGAAGACTCCGCCGAATCCGACTTTCTCTTTCGCCTGCCCGATGTGATGCGGCAGCGCGAACGCGCAGATCAGCAGCGTCGCGAGCAACACGCCCGCCATTGTCCAAAGCGAAGGTGCGAACCCGAGCCAGCCGAGCATCGCGCCGCCAAGGAAAAAGCCGACGCCTTTGAGCGCGTTCTTTGATCCGGTGAGGATCGCCACCCATTTGTAGAGCGATCCTTCCGTCGCGTCTGCAGGCACGAGCGCTTTGACCGCGCTCTTGCTGCTCATCTTCGTCAGATCTTTCGCGATGCCGCTGAGCGCCTGCGACGCCATCACGTAGACGACGGACAACGCGACAGACCACGCCGGGTTCAGGAGCGCGAGCGTGCCGAGCGCGATGATTTGGATCGCGAGTCCAGAAAAGAGCGTGACCTTGAGCCCAAGCCGCGCCCCGATCCAGCCGCCGACGAGATTGGTGACGATGCCGAAGAACTCGTAGAAGAGAAACAGGAACGCGATCTGGAGTGGCGAATAGCCGATGCGATGAAAATGCAGGAGCACCAGCATCCGCAACGCGCCATCGCTCAGCGTTTGCCCCCAGTAGGCGGCAGTCACGAACGCGTAGTTGCGGATCGCGCTGTTCACTTGGCCGGCAGGGATGCAGCTAACTTGATGACGAGCTCGATGAGCCGGTTCGCGTAGCCCCACTCGTTGTCGTACCAGACGAGGAGCTTCACCTGGGTGCCGTTCACCACGATGGTGCTGAGCGCATCGACGATTCCCGAACGCGGATCGCCTTTGAAATCGATCGAAACGAGCGGGCGAGTTTCGTAACCCAGAATCCCGGCCAGCTCACCCTCGGCCGCGGCTCTCAGGAGACGGTTAACCTCCTCGGCCGTCGTGGCGCGCTCCATCTCGAAAACGCAATCGGTTAACGACCCGGTCAACAACGGCACACGAACCGCGTGGCCATTCAACCGTCCGTTCAGCTCAGGATAGATCATGCCAATCGCGGTGGCCGAGCCGGTCGTGGTCGGGATGAGCGACATACTGCTCGCACGCGCGCGGCGGAGATCCTTGTGCGGCGCGTCTACGACCACCTGCGTGTTGGTCACATCATGCAGGGTCGTGATCATTCCGTGGCGGATGCCGATCCGCTCGTGCATCACCTTCACCACCGGTGCGAGGCAATTCGTCGTGCACGAAGCAGCCGTGACGATGTCGTGCTCTTCGGCGCGATAGAGGTGATCGTTCACACCCATCACCACATTCAATGCGCCCTCTTTCACGGGAGCCGCGACCACCACCTTTTCAGCGCCGCGTTCGAAGTACGGATCGAGCAGCGCGCGCTTCCGAAACTTGCCGGTCGACTCGATAACAATGCGCGCGCCGCTCTTCCTCCAATCAATCTCTCCCGGCGCAGCCGCGTCGCTGAATGCAATCGGCGCGTCGCCGTTGATGCGCAGCGTGTCGCCCTCGCCGCGCACCTCGTGCGGCCACTGACCGTGCACCGAATCAAACTTCAACAGATGCGCCGCAGTCGCGCTGCCCCCTTTCAGCTCATTGATGTGGACGACTTCAATTTCCGGCCGCCCATAAGCAGCGCGCAGCGCGAGCCGCCCCATCCGACCAAAACCATTGATGCCAATCTTGATTCCCATCACCCGTCAGGCCGGGAGGACCGCCTCTCCGCCGCGCGAGTACCACGAGCGCGTGCGGACGCAGGCTTTGCAGACCGAAAGCATGACGGGCACTTCCACGAGCACGCCCACCACGACGGCCAGCGCCGCCGGACTAGTGGGACCGAAGAGGGTGATGGCCACCGCCACGGCCAGCTCGAAGAAATTGCTCGCGCCGATCAGCGCGCCCGGGGTCGCCACGTTGTGCCGCACTCGAAGGAGCCGCATGAGGAGGTAAGTGAGGGTGGAATTGAAATAGACCTGGATCAGGATCGGGATTGCCAGCAACAGAACCACGATCCAGTTGCCAATGATGTTCTCGGCCTGGAACGCGAAGATCAGCACCAGGGTGAGGAGCAGCGCGACCACCGTGACCGGGCGGAACTTGGGCAGAAAGGCAGCGTCGAACCAGGCCCGGCCCCGCGCCTTGATGAGCGCGCCGCGGCTGAGCCAGCCCGCCGCCAGTGGGATGACGATAAAAACCAGGACCGAGATGAAAAGAATCTGGCCGGGGATATGCACGCCGGTGACGCCGACGAGAAACATCACGATGGGCGCGAAGGCGAAGACCATGATGAGGTCGTTGATCGCGACCTGGGCAAGCGTATAGGGGCCATCACCGTCGGTGAGGTAGCTCCAGACGAAGACCATCGCGGTGCAGGGAGCGGCGGCGAGAATGATCAGCCCGGCGGTGTAATTGTTCGCCGTGGCGGTGTCAAAGAGTCCGAGCCAACCCGAGTAGAGGACCTTGACGAAGATAAAGCCGAGGAGCGCCATGCTGAACGGCTTGATCAGCCAGTTCACAAACAACGTGACGAACAGACCTTTGGGTCGGGCGAACACGTCCTTGATCCCGCCGAAATCAATCTTCAGCATCATCGGGTAAATCATCAGCCAGATGAGCACCGCGATAGGGATGTTGACGTGGGAATCCGTTCCGAATTCCAGCCGACCCAGCGCGCGGGTGAAACCGGGAAACAGCTTCCCGACTCCGACGCCGACGACCATACAGACGAACACCCAGACGGTCAGGTAACGCTCGAAGAAATCGAGGCGCCGCGGTTCGGCGGCCGGCCGGGTCGCGATCATGGATTCCACGAGTGCTCTCTCTTTCATGGCCGCGATGGCGAGTCGATCAATGCACCCCTGGGTGCATCGCGCTTCCGGCGGAGGCTCGCGAGCGCCTTCAGATCGCGTCGGAAAACCGAATCGGTCTGCACGCAGTCCTGCAAACACTTCAAGTTTTTCTCCAGCTCCGCGTCGCGTTTCTTCGGCAGGGAGTAAATCATCCAATTCTCCTCGCGCCTGGCCACGACCATCCCGCGCTCTCGCAGATAGGCCAGGTGCTTGGAAACCTTCACCTGCGGCTCGCTCAGAATGTCCTGAAAGTGGCAAACACACAGGGGTGTCCGCGTTAGTAGATGCAGAATCCGCAGCCGCGTCCGATCGCAGAAGCATTCATAGATGTGAATCAAATCCATAGTCGTTAACCAGCATGCAAAAACGCGCCGGCGTCAGGCGGTATACCCGCCCGAGGATATGCCCGAAGCGGAATAGATCAAGCAGCGATTTCATTCGCGGACTAATCCCGCGGGGGGAGAAAAGTCGTGAGCGCATTCCCGAATCGCTTCGACTGCTTGCGGATTCACCATGCCCGAAGGCGCGGACCGGCAACTCGCGGCCTACGAAGCCCCGCAGGATCAAGGATGTGGTGGATCAGGTTGTCGGCGAGGTCTGTCTCGGCCTAACGAATTCGCCCCTCGCTTTCTGCGGGAAGCATTTCCCCCGCCGCCGCCGCGTCCCGCGAAGCGAAGCGCGTGGCGTAGCCATCGCCGCGCGCGACGATCTCCCGTATCCGGCAGCGCAAAAAGTGGGCAGTAATTCACAATCCGCGCAGCGCCAGCAGCCGTCCCTTCGGTTTTGCTGAGGCATGCTCAACGCCCTGAAATGGAGCCGCCGCAAAGGTTCCGGTCACTCGAGACTTCAATCCGTAAAAAATGCGTTGCCAGTGGACCGGCTTTTTTGCGATACCACGTTTGGCGCCACCACGTGATGGCCCCGCAGTGCGAAGTGAGAGCAAGCTCGAAGTGAATAACTCGATAAACATCCACTGCCTGATCCCAGGGAAATAATGTGAAAAGAACCGTCGCCATAGTTTGCGCGGGAATCCTGTCGTGGTCGTTGCTGGCGATCGATGGACAGGCGGCGGACAGTTCGCCATCGGAATCGCAGCGAATCGAAAGGCTCGAGGAGGCGGTCCGCCTGTTGCAACAGCAGAATGAGGAACTGAGACACGAAATCGGCTCCTTAAAGAAACGCGCCGTCCCGCCGGCGCCGGCGTTGGCGACTGCGGCGGCGACTGCTGAGTCCAAAGCGGTCGTCAAGACGACGGAGCCGGAGAAGGAACCGGTCTTTGTGATTCCCGCAGGCCCGGAGCTCAAGCTGACGCTCGGTGGATTCATCCAGGTTAACTCTGAAACCGGAGACGTTTCCGCCTTTGAAGGACGATTCCCCGGCGGGCCTAACGAAATCGATGACCGGTTCCGTCTGCGCCGCGGGCGGATCAATCTGACGGGTGAATTTGCCGAGCAATTCGATTTCAAGATCGAAGGCGGCTTCAGCCAGGGTGACGGACTCTCGAGCGGCCGCGTCGGATTTTCAGCGACCGACATTTTCGTTAACTGGCACCACTTTCCCGAAGCCAACATCAAGGTGGGCCAGTACAAAGCGCCGTTTGGCCTGGAGCAGCTCACCTCCGACACGAAGCTTTTCACGATTGAACGCAGTTTAGCGACTGGCGCGATCACACCCGAGCGACAGATCGGGGTGCAAATCTGGGGTAAACCGCTGACCAACCTGTGGCCGAAGGAGAAGGAGTTGGTCACCTACTACGCCGGCATCTTCAACGGCAATGGCCGCAACACCAGCATCAACGACAATAACAACTTCATGTATGTCGGCCGGCTCGAGCTGCTGCCATTCAAAGGCAAGCTCATGGGCCAGGATTCCAGCCTGAAGCTGGGCGCTGATGTTCTCAACAGCCGCGACGACGCCGGCACGAACATTTCCCAGCCACTCAACCTGAAGGTAAACCCCGACGGTTCGCTCACGCCATTCACCCTCCCTTCTCCTGACGAACGCACCGCCTGGAGCGTCGACGGCTGGCTGAATGTCGGTCCCTTCGATTTGATCGGCGAATATCTTTCGGAAGATGTCGATGCTCGCACCGTGGGCGGAGTGGTGCCGGCATTTGCCGACTTCAATCCGAGCGGCTGGTATGTCCAGGGCAGTTACTTCTTTTTGCCGAAAAAGCTTCAGGGAGCGGTCAAGTGGGAGAGCTTCAATCCCGGGCAGGTGAACAACGACGACATTCATTCCATCACCGCTGGCCTCAATTACTACATCCATGGCGATTCGATCAAACTGATGGCCGACTACATCCATACCTGGTCGGATTTCCGCTCCGCCCATCCCGAGTTTGGTGACGATCAATTTGATGAAGTGATTCTCCGCTTCCAATTGCTGTACTGAGCATCCCCGCGCAAGGGCGCCCTCGCCTGACGAAACTCAACTATCCGCCGAATATGCTCGCTGAAGCTCCGGACTCTCTGCTGCTCGCCCCGGGCGCTGCTGACGAATTCGCCGCGCTCGCTTTTCCGCCGGCTTATGCGGCGGACTTATGTGCCGGTTTTTCCGGGATGCGGCCGGGCTGCACGGCTTGTTCGTTAGTCTGTCCGCATGAGGCGCTGAGTCGTGGGCCGGGTTTGATCGAGATCGATCCCGATCTCTGCCAACGCTGCGGCGCGTGTGTCGCGGCCTGCCCGACGGGTGCGCTCAGGCGGTCTTTCGCACCGGACGAGGAAATCTTTGCCCTCTTCGCGGAGGGCCTAGCGTGTTCTCCGGCTCCCTTTCCGTGGTTGCGGATCCGTTGCCACCACGGCGCTTCGACGGCGTTGCGATTTGAATTTTGCGACGATGATTCTGTCGAGGTGACCGCACCCTCGCTCCACATGATGGCGGAAGGCCATCTCCTCGGGGCGCTGGCACTGGGATTTACCGGGGTGGTTCTGGCGCCCTGCGCGCGCTGCCGCCGCGCGATCTCATCGCGGAATTGGCGGAGCACTTCGAGAAATCCAGCGACGCGGTTCGGCCGGCCGGCCATAATTTCTTCGGCCACCACGGGCGCGACCCGGATTCGCATCTGGCGATCGAGGTCCCCACGATCGAATGTGTCGCCGGTCACGGCATTCGTAACGATCGCTTCTACGACTACAAGGAAGCGTACAAAGGTCAGATCACATTTTTTGCCATGGAGATTTTCGACGAGCTTTGGCAGGGGTTAAAAATCGGCAACCTTTCGCCGGGAGCGGTGCGCCGCAACGTGATCACCCGTGGGATCGATCTCAACCACTTGATCGGGCGCGAATTTGAACTTCAGGGCGTTCACTTCCAGGGCACCGAAGAGTGCCGCCCGTGTTACTGGATGGATCGGGCCCTCGCCCCCGGCGCGGAAGAATTCCTCCAAGGCCGTGGAGGCCTGCGCGCGCACATCCTGACCGACGGCGAAGTGCGCTCCACATTTTAGCCGCGGCCGAATAAAACGCCGACGCCCTGCCCCATATGAACGACTTCGATTTCGGGCGCCCATAAGTAGCGCGCAACGCGAGCCGCCGCATCCGGCCGAAGCCGTTGATTCCGACGCGCGTCCTCACCTTGACGCCTTTAGTAACGCGCCGCTCGGCGCGTTGCGGCAGGTGTTACGGAGCTTCGCCAGCGTCTTTAGATCGCGTCGGAAAACGGGATCAGTCTGCACGCAATCGTGCAGACACTTCAAGTTTGCCTCCAGCTCGGGCTCGCGCCGCGCGGGAAGCGAGTAGGTCATCCAGCCCCCGCAGGTAAGCGAGGTGCTTGGAAACTTTAACTGTGGTTCGCCAAGAACCTCTTGGAAGTGGCAAAGACAGAGAGGCCCCCGGCCGAGAAGATGGAGGATGCGCAACCGCGTCCGATCGCAGAGGCAGTGGTAGATTTGGACCAAGTCCATGGCTCAGCAGCAGCCGCTTGGCGCGCAGCCCGAGTCGATCCCGCACTTTTCCTTCGCCAGACAATCGGTGTGTTTCTCGCCCAGTTGCAGGTCGAGATGCTCGCCCGCGAGGCGCGCTGCGGAGAGGGGATACTGCGCCGTCACGCAGCAATCGTAATGCACCTCCACCTCAACATCTTCGCCCGGCAGCACCGCTTTGCCGAGATCGGGAATTTTCGCGAAGTCCCGGCATCGACCCGATGATCGACGTCATCGGCTACATATGTCTGGAGCAAACAGGTATCCTGGGTGTCGTGCAGGGTGCCGCCGCAGTCGATAAAGCGTTTGGCGACGTGGCCGACCTCGGTGATGTGGAAATGTTCCGCGATCGTCTCCCCAGTGGGCCCAGCGGCTTTAAATCCGGATAAGCCCGGAGAACAGATTTGAGTTGGCCAAGTTTCATAACGGGCAATTCATATTCCGGTAAAGGAATATAGTCAATTGGCTTTCACCCCTCCAAGGGCTGGTTTTTCCGAGCCCACCGCGAAGTGAATTGCCCCTCAACCGCGGCCGTTGATTGCAGTTGTGGGCTCCCTCTCCGTCCTTTGGCGGATCGGGATGACAGCAGAAGGCAGCGCCTCAGCGCGACGCAAAGTGTGAAGTCAATTTTCCCTCAGATTTTCGCGACCTTCGGCGGGAAGAGCCAGAGCAGTTTGCCTTTGGTCCCGCTGATCTCCAACAAGGCGACGCCTCCCTTCGAGAGCTTCAGGTCCGCCCCGGTGAGCGCGCTGATGACGGAAGTGAAATCGGGTTCGTGACCAACCAGCATCAAAACTTGCTGCGGGTATTTGCGCCGGAGGCAGGTGAGCTCCTCGGCCCGGAATCCCGGCGCGAGCAATTTTTCTTCGCTCGCGCGCACCTTCAAATGTTCGGCTGCGATGTCTGCGGTCTGCGCTGCCCGCGGAAGCGGACTCGTTAGGATGACATCCGGTCTCACCCTGAGGGCGGCGAGGAATTCTCCCACTTGATGCATCTCTTTGCGTCCGGCTTTGGTCAACGGGCGCTCGTCGTCTGCCTCTTTCCAGCCGGGCCAATCGGCTTCGCCATGTCGCAAGAGGTAAAGGCGCATTCTAAAACGCGAGCGCGGCTCGGGCCAGGATATAACCGATGAACCCAGTTGCGGGCAGCGTAAAGACCCAGGCCCAGATGATGCGCTGCACCACGGTCCACTTCACACCGCTGAATCTCTTCACCGTCCCCACGCCCATCACAGAAGTTGAAATGACGTGGGTAGTCGACAGCGGGATTCCGAATGAACTGGCAACCTGGATAATGACCGCGGCGCTTGTTTCGGCGGCGAAGCCGTGCACGGGCTGCAATTTCACCATCTTGTGTCCGAGGGTCCGGATGATGCGCCACCCGCCCGCGGCGGTTCCGGCCGCCATCGTCATCGCGCAAAGAATCACGACCCAGGTGCTGACCTTGAACTCGGGGGTGTGCAGGAACTCCAAAAAGGGCGGGAGATTGGCGAACTTGCCGTTGGTGGTGCCGGTGTAGAGGGCGAGAGCGATAATGCCCATCGTCTTTTGTGCGTCATTTGTGCCGTGGCTATGCGCCATCCAGGCCGCGCTCCCGAGCTGGAGCTTTCCGAAGACCGAATGAATAAGATGCGGGGTAAAGGGACGCAGTGTGATGAGCAAAATCAGCATGAGAAACGCGCCAAGGAGGAATCCGACCACCGGCGAAGTGATCATCGGGACGATGACTTTCGGCACGAGGCCAGATTGCCATTTCAGGACCGACCAATCGCCCCGGGCTGAGGCCAGGGCCGCCCGGCAGAGCCCGCCGATGAGCGCGTGACTCGAGCCTCGAAGGCAGCCCGAGCATCCAGGTGATGAGGTTCCAGACGGTCGCGCCGATCAGGGCGCAAAGAATCGTTGGCATGGTCACGACATGGAGATCGACAATCCCTTGACCGATCGTGGAAGCGACCGCCGTGCCGGTAAGAGCGCCGGTGAGGTTAAGGAAAGCCGCGCCGGGGGTGGGACCGGCGCTGGCGGCGGCTTGTTTGTAGAGGACTTCCACCTGCGCCCCGATCCGGCGCGGCGGTGCGCTCGTTAGGCTTTCGCGTCTTCCGCGTCCGCCACCAGGTGGAAGCGGAAGGAGTCTGCGCTCGGCTGGAGATTGCGCCTAACGAGATGCCGAGGCTCGACGCTCTCGCCGATTCGCTTCTCGCCCAGCTGCGCGCGGTCGGCTACGCCGACGCCTGGATCGACCCCCGCGGCTATCGCAGCCCACCCCTCTAGCGGAAATTTACGGAACTGTTACTTCGCCGCCACGCGACTGTAACAATCGCTCTCTAGTCTTGCCGCGTTCGGAGAAATCCGGGCCGCGGGCGCTCACCTCATCGCCCGTGCTTTAACCAACCAGCGACCTCGGTCGCAACAAAGGAGAGACGAAAATGTTCAATAAAACGATGCTCATTGCGGTCGCCGGCAGCCTGCTGTTCGGCAGCGCTCTCGCCCGTGCCCAGGATAATGGTGCCCTGCTCGAATTGCTGGTCAAAAAGGGATTGATCAATGACCAGGAAGCCGAAGAAGTCCGCGCCGATCTGACCAGAGACAATGCCTCCACTTCGGCCGGTAAACTCAAGCTTTCCACTCCGCTCACCGAGCTCGAGATCTACGGTGATGCCCGTGTCCGCTACGAAGTTCGTAACGGTGAGACGGCCCGACCAGACACAATTAACTCACCCGGCGACACCTTCCAACGCAACCGCGCCCGCTATCGCCTGCGCCTTGGCCTGCGCGGCACGCTGGTCGACGACTGGTTCTTTGGCATTCGCCTCGAGACGAGCACCAGCCCGCGCTCGACCAACGTCACCTTTGCTGATGACAGCAGCGCAGGAGGGCCTTTTTCCAAGGATAGCGACCGGATCAGCGTCGGGCAGGCTTACCTCGGCTACACAGGAATTCGTGATCTGACCCTCATCGCCGGCAAAATGGCGAACCCGTTTGTGACTTCCTCCATGGTCTGGGATGGAGACATTAATCCGGAAGGTCTCGCGGAGCAGTTCAAACACACCTTTAACTTCTCCTTCGGCGGGGGCGGCTCGTCGGGCGGCGTCGAATCCTACAGTAAGGATGGCACGACGGTGACGAGCGCTGCGACCACTTCCGAGCCGCAAAAGATCTCGGTCGATCTCTATGCGACCTTCGGCCAATTCGTCTATGACGATACGAATCCGGAGAACCCGATCGGGCCGAATCCCACCGGCCTGCCGGAAAACGATTCCTATCTCCTGGGCTGGCAGGTTGGCGCGAAAATAAACTTCCCCCACAACTTCTACTTCCAACTCTCTCCCACTCTCTATAACTACACGGGCACGGGTGACACCTTCGCCAGTCGCTTCGTCGGCGATCCGGCCTTCCGCGTGATCGACCCGGTGACTGGGGTAGTGACGACGATTACGCCGAACCAGACCGGAGCGAACAACCTCCTCGTCTTCGACCTTCCGATGGAGATCGGTTGGAAGTTTGGCGAGCTACCCGTGAAAATCTTTGGGGAATATGCCCGTAACTTCTCGGGAGACGACCGGGCGATATCCGCGGGACATCCTGACAAGACGGATTCGGTTAACGCTTACCAGATCGGAGCGGGCTTGGGCAAAGTGAAGGAGAAGGGCTCATGGGAGCTCCGTGGCTTCTGGCAGCATGCCGAGCAATTCGCGCTCGACCCGAACCTGGTTGACTCCGATATCTTTGACAGCCGGGTAAACATGGAAGGCTTTGCCTTTGTCTTTGGTTATGCGCTGAGCGACGCGGTGGTCGCCAACCTGACCTATGCGCACGGCTGGCCGATCGACTCCGACCTGGGCACAGGTGGCGTTGGCGACATTGGCATCAACCCGGTGGATGACTACGACATCCTCCAGGCCGATCTCAGCTTCAAATTCTAACACTCGTCCCTCCTAGATTCCTAAAAACATGAAAACAACACTACTTATCATTACCGCAGCCCTGGGCTTGACCGCCGCGCAGGTTCACGCCGAACGGCTCGTCAT
>JACCZO010000342.1 GCA_013695925.1 Chthoniobacterales bacterium | reverse complement strand
TCACGAAATTGTTCGCGAGCACGATCCCGAGCATGGAGAACATGAAGAGCGAGAGCCCGGCGAAGTAGCGCGACTTCCCCTCGTCCTGGCCCATGTAGCCTAACGAGTAGATATGAATGAGCGCGCCTACTCCCGTGACCATGAAGAGCATCGAGCGGCTGAGCGGATCCAGGATCAGTCCGAGCGGAATGGAGAATGTCGGCCCCAGATTAATCCAGGAGAGAGATGGCGCGCCGGATGTTTTCTGGAGAAAGATGATGGCCGCGCAGACAAAACTGCCGAGCACCGCCCCGACTGAAATGAATGCGCTCAAGGTCCGCAACGGTCGCGTCGCACACATGATGATGAGCGCGGAAACCAGCGGAAGGAGGAGGACGATCCAGGGCAGGAGCGAGGTCATTAGATTGCCCTCCGACTAATGACTGCGGTTGCACCGCCGCGCCGGCACTCTGGGGAGCGCACGCGCCTCGCGTGCTGGTGACGGCGCCCCGCCGTCACGAACTCTTCTCCAAAAAGGCAGACCGCGATCGATCGGTGTCGAAGCTGATGGGGAAAAAGTTCGCAATGGCGGGGGCGCCATTGCCGGCACGCGAGGCGCGTGCGCTCCCCGGACTTTTGCTGTCGCGCTCGTCCATCATTTCAAAATTTCAGCAAATTGATGTCCTCGACATGCGTCGTGCGCCGGGCCCGGTAGAGCGCGACGATGATGGCGAGACCCACCGCCACCTCCGCGGCCGCGACCGTGATGATGAAGAACACGAAGACCTGCCCGTGATAGTTAGGCAGTCCAGCGGCATCCACCCGAAACCGGGAAAAAGCGACGAGCGAAAGATTGGCCGCGTTCAGCATCAGCTCGAGCGACATGAAAATGATGATGATGTTCCGACGCAGGAGCACCCCGGCAAACCCGAGGGTGAAGAGCAACCCGCTCACGAAAAGATAATGGCCGAGCGTGACCATCGTCAGCGCAGTTCCCGTTTGCTCAGCACGATCACCCCGATGGTCGCGACTAGGATGAGCACGCCGATGATCTGGAACGGCAGGTTGTAATTCCCGAAAAGGAGCAGGCCAACGCTATGCACGTCGTCATGCGGCGCGACCGGCAGCGTCGGGAAGGGCAGCTTCGCCTCCCTCAAATGTCCGATCACAAGATAAAGCTGCCCGAAGAAAATAACTGCGACCGCGATCCCGCCGGCGAAGGCGACAAAGTTGGTTTTGCGCCGCTCTTCCGCGCGCAGGTCGAGCAGCATGATGATAAAAAGGAAAAGCACCATGACCGCGCCGGCGTAGACGAGCACCTGAATGATCCCGATGAAAAAGGCGTCGAGCGACATGAAGAGTGCGGCCAAGCCGAGGAAGGAAACGACCAGGCTGAGCGCGCTCGCCACCGGGTCGCGGTTGATGATGACGGCCGCGCCAAAAATCAGCATCAGCGCGGAAGCGGTCCAGAAAAAGAACGGAGACATGTTTGTTAGGCGAAAACCAAGCGCGCACTGTCATCCTGAGTCGCGCAGACGGCGAAGGATCTCCCGAGTCATCCCAGGCCCGGATTTGCTCACCCCGCGTCGCACTTTGCTTGTGAGGTCCCCCGCTACGCTCGGGATGACAAGATTGATCATTTTTTCTCGTTCCATTTCAGGACCAGTCCGTGCATGACGCCGCCGATTTCGATCAGCTTCTCCTTGTTGTGCACCATCTCTTCACGGGTGTAGCCGGTGATGGCGTAATCTTTGCGCAGGAAAATCGCCTGTTCCGGGCAGACCTCCTCGCACATTCCGCAGTAGATGCAGCGGATCATGTCGATGTCGAATTCCTCGGGATATTTCTCGACCTTGGCGAAGCGGTTGCCTAACGGAATTTCTCCGGGGACGATCTTGATCGCGCGCGGCGGGCAGATGAATTCGCAAAGCTGACAGGCGACGCAGCGGACGCGGTCTTTCTCGTCCTTCACCAGTGCCGGGGCGCCCCGGTAATGGTCGGGCATCTGGCTGTCCCATTTCTCTTCCGGGTATTGCATCGTCACCTTCGTCCGGCCGAGAAGCATGTTTTTGAGATGACGAAAAGTAATCGCCATGCCACTGACAATCGCGGGGAGGTAGACCTTCTCGGACCAGCTCAAATTTGGACGTTGAACCGTGATCGCCATTTCTCTTAACTCGTGCTCCTGCTCGTGATCGTAATCGTGCTCGA
>JACCZO010000171.1 GCA_013695925.1 Chthoniobacterales bacterium | reverse complement strand
ACAGGCGGACCAGCCGCTTGCGTCGCCTCGGCTGCCGTGAAACCGCGGCCGCGCAGGAGCGGAAGACCGGCGGTCGCGAGATAGTCAGCGCCTATGCTGTTGAAAAGGACGCGCAGGCTTTGCGCATCGGCTCCGTTTGCGTCTGGCGCTGGCGCAGCGCCCGCGCGCTGCACTCTCTTCGGCAGTTTGACCATGCCGAAGGGTACCGTGGCGGAGATGCTCGCCCGCTCGACGCCGGGGAGGACCGCCAGCCGCTGCTCGAGCGCGCTATAGAGTTGCCGCGCGCGCGGTCGGTCATAGCCGGACAAGCTCGTGTCTAGTTCGACGAGAAAACTGTCGCCCAGTTGCAAGCCGGTTTCGATCGAGCCCGCTTTGCCCGCGCCGCGGATGAACAGAAACGCCGCCGTAAGCAGCGCGAGCGAACAAGCGATCTGCACTGCCACCAGCGGGTTGCGGGGCAAAAATCTCCAGCGGCGAAGGACCACGTCTTCTCCGGCGTTATCCTTCAGGTGCCCGAGCGAGGCAGCGCGCGAGAGCTTCACCGCCGGGCCGAAGGCGAAGGCGAAGGTCGCCAGAAGACAGAAGCCGAAAGTGGCGGCAAGAGTGGAAAAGTCAGGCCCAGTTTTCCAAGCAATATCGAACGGCAACATGGGCCCGAGCGACGCAATTAACAGGTCGGAGGACCACATCCCGAGCAGCATGCCCGCGGCCCCACCGAGCATCGCCAGCAGCAGCCCTTCCGTCATGAGCTGGCGGATGATGCGGGCACGGCTCGCGCCCACCGCCATGCGAATCGCGATCTCTTTCCGGCGAGCGGCGCCGCGTGCGAGCAGCATCGCGGCAAGGTTTAGACAGGCGACCACGAGCACCACGGCCGCCATTCCGATGAGTAACGTACCGAACGTCGCCAACGCCGCATCGTCATCAGAAGGGCGGGCACTGGTATCGAATCGCGGCAGTGGACCGGCGATAAACGACTGGTCCTTTTGCTCGGCTGGAAACGCCTGTTCGAGGTTGGCGGCGAGCTGGGTGAGCGCCGGTGTCGCCGCGGCCGGTGTAACGCCCGGTTTCAGGCGGCCCACCAGCATCAGGTGCCTGCCGGCGCGCTCGCCTAACGAGTTGCTGCCGTCAGAGTGGAACTGATTTGCCACAAGGTCATGTGCGCTGAGCGGCAGCCAGACTTCGGATCCGAAGATGTGCATCGTGCCGGTAAATCCCTCCGGCATGATCCCGACAATCGAGCAGCGCCGGCCGTTGATCACCATCTCCGAGCCGAGCAGCGCCGGATGGCTCCCATTCCGTTTCCAGTAACCGTGGCTCACGATCGCGACGGGCGCATTCCGTCCCGGCGTTTCTTCCTCGGGCAAGAAGGCCCGCCCTTGCACGGGCGCGACCCCGAGAACGGAGAAGTAGTTCGAGCTGACCACGCTCGCGTAAACCCGGCGCGTGTCGCTCTTCTCGCCGATCCCGACCATCGAGAGCGTGTAAGCCATCACGTCAGTGAAGACAGCGCTCTGCTCGCGGATGTCGCGGAATGTCGGATACGAAAACGAGCGGAAAGCTTGCGGGTCCTTTTTGTCCTGCGAGAAAAGCTGCACGATCTCGGCGGGCCGCGCGTAGCCCGGCGCCTGGAAGAGCAGCCTCTGAACGAGGCCGAAGATGGCGCTGTTCGCGCCGATGCCGAGCGCCAGAATCAAAACGGCGACGATGGTGAAGCCGGGCTTCCTGAGGAGTTGGCGGAGGGCGTAGCGGAGGTCAGTAAGCATAGTTGTTATTCGTTAGGCGTGGCGGCAATACTCCGGGGAGCGCACGCGCCCTCGCGTACTGGTTGCGGCGCCCCCGCCGAAACCACCCTCGACGCGGCAGGCGGGCAAAAGTTCGCGACCCCGAAAGCATTCGGGGTCGCCGGCACGCGAGGCGCGTGCGCTCCCCAGGCCAGTGGCGCGATCGCTGGTTACTCATAACGAAGCGCGACAATCGGATCGACCCGGGTGGCGCGGCGGGCGGGGAACCAGCAGGCGAGCAGAGCAACCCCGGCGAGCGCGACGATGGCGGTGAGGAGGGCCGCCGGATCGATCCCGCCGGTGTCGTAGAGCAGGCTGGTCAACGCGCGACCGGCGCCGAGCGCGCCTAACAATCCCACCGCCAGCCCGATCCCGACAAGGAACAAGCCGCGTCCAAGCGCGAGCCGGAAAACATCGCGCCGTGGCGCGCCGAGGGCGAGACGAATCCCGAATTCGCGCGTCCGCTGCGTCACGTTCAACGCCATCACGCCATAGAGCCCGACGCTGGCCAGGAGGAGGGCAAGCGCGGCGAAAGCGCCGAGCAGCGTCATCGTTAGGCGGCGGGTGGCGAGGCCCTCCGAGATGTTCTTTTCCATGGTGGAGATATCCGCGATCGGCTGGTCGGGATCGATGCCTTGCACCTCGCGCAGGACGGCGGGCGCAAGGCTTGCCGGATCGCCGCTTTTTACCCTAATGAGCAGCGTGTTTTCGTGGGTTGCGAGTTGGGAGGCGCAGAAATAGAGCTGGGGAAGTTGTTGCCGGTCGAATTCCTCTCCCGGAACATCGGAGCGGACTCGCGGCACCACGCCCACGATGGTAAGCGGCGGGGCCTTCTCGTCGTTCGTCTGGTTATCGTCCAAGTGTTGCCCGATCGGGTCCTGGCCAGAGAAGAATCGCCGGGCGAAGCTGTCGTCGATGATGACGGAGCGCGGCTGCTTTGGCCTGTCCTCCGGGCCGAAATTACGGCCGCGCAGGATCGGCATCTGGAGCACCTTGAAGTAATCCTGCGAGATCATATTTACTTCCGCGGAAGGTTCCTGCCCGTGAGGTGCGGGCGGGGTGCCGGTGATGTGAAAGGAGCTGTCCCACTCGGTGTTATCGAAGGGAATATTTTGCCCGATGGCGGCCGCCACCACCCCGGGCAGCGCCTCCACCCGTTGAACAAGCTGCCGGTAGAAGGCAACGACCTTTTCATCTGCGTCATAGCGTGCGCCCGGGAGCGAAAGCGTCATCGTGAGGATGTGATCCGGGTTAAAACCGAGGGGAGCGTTCTGCGAGCGCCAGAAACTCTTCAGCGTTAGGCCGGCCCCGGCCAGCAGCACGAGGGCAAGTGCGACCTGCACCACCACGAGAACGCCACGGGCGCGTTGCCGCCCCGCGCTGTCGCTGCCGCCGCGCGTGCCGGTTTCGTGCAAAATGCCGCTGAGCGAAGCGAGGCGGGAGACACGCCAGGCGGGCCAGACGCCGACGAGAATTCCACAAAGCAAGGCTGTCGCCGTGGTGAAGAAGAGCGTCAGCGCGTCGATCCTTGTCTCCTGGAAGCGGAGAGAATCCGCCGGGCTAAGAGCGTGGATTGCATCGAGACTCCAGATCGCGATGAGCAATCCGACCGCGCCGCCGACCAGACTGAGGAGGGCGCTTTCGACCAGGACGAGCCGCATCAACCGCCAGCGACTCGCGCCCATCGCGATGCGCACCGCGAGCTCCTTGCTGCGGGAAAGCGCTCGCGCCAATTGCAGGTTGGCGACATTCGCGCAGGCGATGAGCAACACGCAGGCAACGGCCGCGAGCAGGAGGTTCAGATTCTGTCGGTAATCGCCGACGCCCGAATCGAGCAGGGTGCGCGCGTTAATCGAACGGCCGGTGTTGGTCGCGGGATATTTACGGGTCAGCTCGCGCGCGATGTTGGCCAAATCCGCTCGGGCCTGCTCCAGGGTGAAGCCCGGTTTGAGGCGTCCCAGGACGGAGAAGCCGGGATGATTATCGCGTTGCAGGACGTTTTCTTCGGCGCGCAGATCGCCTAACGGAAGATAGACATCGCTCGTGCGGAGCACCCGCATTGTGTCTGGGAGCACGCCTACGATCTCGCGCGGCACCGTATCGATGATCAGCTTTTGCCCGAGCACTTTAGGGGAGTGGCCGAAGCGCTTTTTCCAGAGCCGCTCGCTGATCAGCGCGACCCTGGGGCCGCCGGGGATGTCTTCTGCCTCGGTTAAATCGCGTCCGATAACCGGCTTGAGCCCGACGATTCGCATCATGTTCCAAGTCATGAGACCACCAGAGACTCGCTCCGGCGGACTGCTCTCGTCACGGCTGGAGAGATTCATTGAATCGCGCCGGAAGAGCGCGAGGTCGGTAAAGCTAAGTTGGGCTGCGCGCCAATCGAGATAGTTAGGGTAACTGACCGAGCCGGATTCGAAGATCGGCATCCGCTCACGGAGAAGAAGAAGTTTGTCCGGCTCCGGGTAAGGCAGGGGCCGCAGGAGGACGGCATTGACCACGCTAAAGATGGCGGTGTTGGCGCCGATGCCGAGCGCCAGCGCGACGATGGCGATAAGGCTGAAAGCCGGCGACTTGATCAGCATGCGGATGGCGTAACGAAAGTCGGTCAGCATAATTGCGATCTATTTTTTCATCCTGCGCGGAGGTCGATCATGGGATCGACTCGAGAAGCGCGGCGGGCGGGAATCCAGCAGGCGACGGGCACTGCCACGCGCCTCGCGGAACAGCCTTCGCAGGCGGAAAGCTCCGGCTGGGACACCGAGGAAGGCGAGTGGGCGGCGCGCGCTCCCCAGACTCCGAGAAGCCCGCGCCCTTCTCGCGCACTCATTGCTGGGCGGTCTCCTTGTCGGCCGACACAATATCGATCGAGCCGGCGCTGCTGCGGAGAACGAGCTTCTTCCCGCCGCCGTTGAGCGTGCCTTTAAGTGAATCGCTGTCGGAGCTGCTGCGATTGATCGGGAGATCGCTGCGCACGCTGCCCGCACTGGTTTCGGCATCGATCGTTAGGGCATCGCCCGCCGGGGCAAGGACGGTGATGCTGCCGCCGGAAGTCTCCAGTCGCACATCGCCGGCCACCGGCGAGGGCAGGATGGCCGAGACCGACCCGCCGGAAGTTTCGGCGCGCAGATTTCCGCTGATGTGGCCGAGACGGAGTTTGCCGCCGCTGCTCTCGACGGTGGTGTCGCCGACGCGATTGAGCACGGTGACGTTGCCGCCGGAGGTGTCCGCGTTCAGTTTGCCCTGGCCACCGGTGACTTCGATCCGGCCGCCGCTGGTATCGAGATTCGTCGCGCCGTCGCAATCCTTCGCCGTGATGTCGCCCCCGCTGGTGTCGCCGTGAATTTCGCCGTGGATTCGGCTGAAGCTGAGATCGCCGCCGCTGGTGTCGGTCGTTTGTTTCCCGGTCAGTCCGCTGACGGTGATGTTGCCGCCGGAAGTGTCGAGATCGGTGCTGAAGCTAGCCGGCACACTCAGCTTGTAGTGGCCTTCGGTCCGGGTGTGCCCGAGCAATTGCCTGAGCTGTTTGCCTAACGACTCCTGCCGGCGAGTGGCGCGGACAATGACGCGATCACCCTCGACGGTGATCGTGAGGGGGACCTCCTTGAAGTAATTTTCTTCCTTCTCTTTCGAGGAAGCCTCGATCTTGCGGTGGGCATCGATCACGACCTGGTTGTTGTCGCCGGGCGTGACCTCGATCGAACCGAAATCGACGTCAACGACGAGGGTGCCGCCCGGTTTCGCCGGCCGGGTTTGGTGGATGTTTTCTTCGGTGGCAGCACCCGCGCTGAGCGCGCTGAAGGCGAGGAGCGTGGTGATGAGGAGCAGGTTTTTCATAAGCAGGTTTGGATTAAGGAATCTGACGGAAAGCGTGGCCAGCTGATCTCTGGGGAGCGCACGCGCCTCGCGTGCTGGTTTTGGCGCCCTCGCCAAAACGATCTTTCGATTGGGCGTCTGGTGAAAAGTTCATGACGGCGAGGGCGCCGTCATCAGCACGCGGGGCGCGTGCGCTCCCCAGCCTGCCGGCATGACGCTGCGGTTTCATTTCACGATCCAGCCGTCGCGGAGCTGGATGATGCGATTGCCGTAGGCGGCGTTGGTTTCGGAATGGGTGACTTGGATGATGGTGGTGCCTTCGCCGTTCAGCTTTGTGAAAAGCTGCATGATCTCCTCAGCCTGGCTGGAATGGAGATTGCCGGTCGGCTCGTCGGCCAGGATGAGCTTCGGGCTCGCGATGACGGCGCGCGCGATGCTCACGAGCTGCTGCTGGCCGCCGGAAAGCTGGCGCGGGTAGAGATCTTTTTTCCCGACAATCGAAAAGCGATCGAGCGCGTCCGCGACGAGCGCGCTCCGCTCCGATTTGCTGTAGCGCCGATAGGAAAGGGGGATGTCGAGATTTTCGTAAACCGTCAGGTCATCGAGCAGGTTGTAATTCTGGAACACGAAACCGATCTGCTCGTTGCGCAGGGTGGTACGCTCCTTCGGTTTCAGTTGATGGACCCCGACGCCGTTGAGGAAATATTCTCCGGTCCAACCGAAGTCGTGCATGCCTAACAAATGCAGGAGGGTCGATTTACCCGCGCCCGACGGACCCATTACCGAAACAAAATCGCCTTCCTCAACCTCCAGGTCGATCTCGCGCAGGACATAGAAGAACTGCTGTTTGCCCAACGGATAAGAGCGTTCGATGCCGGCGAGTTTGATCAGTGGATCGAGCATGGTGTTATCCTCTCCGGGGAGCGCGGGCGCCTCGCCCGCTCTTTTTTGCGCCTCGCGAAAAAGCTCTTCCCGGCGCGGATGTGTCCCGCGAGGCGCGTGCC
>JACCZO010000157.1 GCA_013695925.1 Chthoniobacterales bacterium | reverse complement strand
ACTTTCGGCTTCTGGCCTTGTTTAATTTCTTTGAGCTTGATGCAGACCACCGTGAGCCAGGCGATATCGAACGCATTCCCAAGCGGTTCCTCCTCCTGGTCCTCCAATGGCATGTCGCTGTAAGTGCCATCGATCCCGGCTGCCCAGATTTCTTCGCCAGCCTGCTTCAGGGCCACGACCACGTCGGCCCCATCCATCCCTTCGGCCAGAGCTCGAAATAGATCCCACAATTTATTCCGGAATGGAGATACCACATCGCGCTTGGTCTTTTTGGCCTTCTTCACGCCGCAATGTCGCGGGTTGCGCGAGAGTTGCAAGGCGGCCACCGCTGGCACGCGCGCTGCTCCTTTGTTACATGGGTTCGGGTCACGGAAGGGGACAAGCGGATGAAAGTCACAGCCCATTGTTTTTGCACTCGCATGCATCAGCCACGGTGCATTTGCGGAGGACGAAGCCACCCCGAGTCCGACGCCGGTCTTTCGCAATCACCTGCCGCGGCCGGGCTCGCTGCGATGCATGGAACAGGAACAGGCGGCCCGCCAGAGTTATTCAAATAACTAACGCTGGCCAGTCGGCTTTACTTTTCCTTTGGGGGACTATGTGACCTTTTACTTACGGCCGGCTCCGCTGTCGTCTCCCTCAGATTTCGGGTCGGCCTTTGGCGCGCCGCTGGATCCTTTCGAGATCATCCCGACGTCAGCAGTCGTTCCCTCATGACCGTGCGCCTTCTCCATCTGCTTCGGATCCTGGCCTTTTCCTTCTCTCTCCGGCTTTGATTGTTCTTCCATGCAACGATTCCTCCTTTGTGAAAGAAACGAACCCGAGAGTGAAATTGGTCTTACAAATCGGCGCCTGGGATGGCGAACCCTCCCTGAGGTCCGAAGATCGAGCAGGACCACGAGCGCAAACAGACACGAGAGAGAGGGTTTCTGGGGAGCGCACGCGCCTCGCGTGCTGGTTGAGGCGGCCTCGCCGCAACCATCCCCGTCCCTGCGCAGAGTTACCCGGAAAAGTTCGCGATGGCGAGGGCGCCATCGCCAGCACGCGAGGGCGCGTGCGCTCCCGGAATGAATTCGCGGAATCCGCGGTAAGAAGAATCCGCTGCGGTCGGCAATCTTGTTTCAGCCGAAGTGTCCTAGCGTTGCTCGGGAGCGATCCCTCTTACCTTCCCGGCAAACGGCGCGTGAGCCGAAAGGTCGACCGGTCGATGCCGGACGACCTCGCTGGCCGGGCTGGCACCGAGGAAGTTATCGTCGCGCCAATTTGTGTTGGGCCGGATAGGCCGGGGGACAAACCCGCCGCCGCAGTTAGGGCAGACATTCAACAGCACCCCCTCCACACAACCCGCGCAGAAGGTGCATTCGAACGAACAAATCCGCGCCTCGAGCGAATCGGGTGGGAGCGCTTTGTTACAATTCTCGCAGGTCGGCCGCAGTTCCAGCATGCGGGCAACTTCCCCCTGCAAAAATGCGAGCGCAAGCGGGGACGCGACGGAGTGCATCCGCGTCATCCGCGCAATCCGCGGGTAAGGTCGCTCACGAGCACGAGCCAATGTCCGGGGAGCGCACCCCGACTCGAGTGCCGGTTGCGGCGACTCGCCGCAACCATCTTCTTCCCTTCCACGCAGAATTACTTTAGAAAGTTCGCGATGGTGAGGCGCCATCGCTCCCGCAGCCGCGGGACGCGGGCGCCCGCTACGGCAGCCAGGCACTGCCTGCCCAGCAATGATCCGGGTCATTCGCTCCCCCGCGAGATAGCTTTGCATTACAAGTTTGTTTGGCGCGCGATTAATCTTGACGGCTCAGGCGGGGACGCGCTCCATCAACGCCATGAAAACAAAACTGTTAGGATTAACTCTGGCTCTGAGCCTGATGGCCGCCGGAGCTTGCTTCGCGAACCCGAACATGGGCATTTGGAAGCTCAGCGAAGCGAAATCAAAACTCGACCCCTCGCAGGGTAAGAACACGACGGTCACGTATGAGCCGGCTGGGGACAGCATCAAAGTGACAGTGATCGGCGTGGACAAAGACGGGAAGCCGACCAAGAACGAGTGGACCGGTAAGTTCGACGGCAAAGACTACAAGGTCACAGGCGATGAAACGCTCGACAGCCGCGCCTACATGCAGGTGGACGATCATACCCTGGACATGACCATTAAGAGCCAGGGCAAGGTTGTCATGACCGGCAAAATTGTGGTCTCGAAGGATGGCAAGTCGCGCGTCGTCACCACCGACGGCACCAATGCGGAAGGCAAGAAGGTGCACGTCAGAGGAGTTTACGATAAAGAGTAGCGACTGACCACTGGCCGGGGGGGCGTGTGTGGGCGGCAGGCGTGGAGCGCCCGCCCTACAAACACGGACGTGACGGCGCACGTCCCTCCACGCCAGGCGCAGGGCCCGCCCGACAAAGCAAAATAGGCTAGGCGATCATTCAACCTGGTCCGCCGGACGCCCCTTCCCGCGTCTCCAGCGGGCCCCCGCCCAAAAGGCCACTGACAAGCTCAAAAGCTGAGGACAGAGGACGGCGAACACAGGGCAGAGGGAAAGGTAGTCCGGCTGCAACGCTAACCGCTGAGATCTGAGGAAGCAGTGGCTAGTGATGGATGACAAGTGACCAGCGGCGATCGGTTTCTCCAAGGACAACTGAAAACTGACCTCTGCACTCGACTGGCGTACCTGACGCTTCACTGCGGAGGCGGTCGCCGGTAGAACGGCTCCAGGTTTGGGCGGACGTATGTGCCAGAAG
>JACCZO010000129.1 GCA_013695925.1 Chthoniobacterales bacterium | reverse complement strand
TCACCTGGGTCGACGCGCTCATTCTGATCGTCGCCTGCCCGCGGCCGATCCGCTTCGTCATCGACCAGGGATATTACGAGAACCGCTTTCTGCATCCCGTTCTGGCGGCGGTCGGCTGCATCCCAATCACTTCGCGACGAGCCAAAGATGCGATGCGGCGCGTCGCGGAAAAAATTCGCGAAGGCGAGATCGTCTGTCTCTTTCCCGAGGGCGAACTGTCGCGATCCGGCACGCTCCTGCGCTTGCGCCGCGGCTATGAAGTGATCGCGCGGCAGGCGGAGGGTCCGGTTGTTCCCGTCTGGCTCGACCAGCTTTGGGGTTCGATATTTTCCCATCAGGGCGGGCGTTTTTTCACCAAATGGCCGCAGCATTTTCCCTATCCAGCGACGGTCGAGTTTGGCCCTCCGCTCTCGCCGCACGACGCCGATATCGCGACGGTGCGCGAGCAGTTGCTCAAACTGGGAGAAT
Organism: Chthoniobacterales bacterium; assembly: GCA_013695925.1. Taxonomy (GTDB): domain Bacteria; phylum Verrucomicrobiota; class Verrucomicrobiia; order Chthoniobacterales; family UBA10450; genus Palsa-1392. The sequence continues at coordinate 7,642 of JACCZO010000129.1, read as the reverse complement.
CCTGTTACAGCCGCCGCCCGGCGGTGCGGGAGCATCTCGGGCACGCGGCGGTGCGTGGTCTCGCGCGCCATCCGTTCCGGACCGCGGTCATCGATGGCATGGACCAGAGCGAACTGAGCCGCGGAAAATTGCTCGGTGTCGCAGCGGTCCTCAGCCGTTACCTTCGCAAGAATTTTCCAGACGAGCGAATCGGAATTGTGCTGCCAGCGAGTAAAGGCAGTGTCGTGGCCAATCTTGCTGTCGTCCTCGCGGGCAAGGTACCGGTCGGCCTCAACTTCACCAGCGGTCGCGCCGCCCTCGAACGCGCGCAGGAGATCGCGGGATTGAAGGTCGCCATTTCAGCCAACGCATTCAGCAAGCGCCTCACGGATTACCCCTGGCCGGAACATGTCGTGCAACTGGATGAGTTGCTCCCGGCTCTGAAGGCGAAAATTTTTTTCTGGTGGATCGCGGCGATTGTTCTTCCGGGCGGCTGGCTGGCCCGCTTGCTGGGGTTGCCACGGGAAGGGGACCACGCCGAGGCCGTGCTGCTCTTCACCAGTGGCAGCTCGGGCGATCCCAAAGGCGTCGTCCTCAGTCATCGGAATCTGATTGGAAATGTCTCGCAGTTTCGCGTCATGCTCGACGCCACCCGGGAAGATCTGATTCTCGCTTCGCTGCCTTTTTTTCACAGCTTCGGTTGCACCGTCACGCTCTGGTTTCCGCTCCTCGAGGGGGTTCGGATCGTGACTTATCCGAACCCGCTCGAGAGTGCGAAATGCGCCGAACTGATCGAACGCCGTCGCGTCACCATCATGCTGGCGGCCCCGACTTTTCTGCGTGGCTACCTGCGCAAAGCCGCGCCCGAGCAGATGAGAAGCGTGCGCCTAACGATCACGGGGGCGGAGAAATTGCCGCGCAGCCTGGCCGACGCTTTTGCCGAGCGTTTCGGCAAGCCGGTCTTTGAAGGCTACGGCCTGACTGAAACGTCGCCGGTCGTGAGCGTGAACCTGCCGGAACCGGAGCCCGCCAGTCCCGGCGAAGCGGTCCAACCTTCGCAGCGGCCCGGTTCGGTCGGAAAAATGGCGCCGGGAATCGCGGCCGAAATTCGCGACCCAGAATCGGGCGAAAAACTTTCGCTGCACGACACCGGCATGCTCTGGCTGCGCGGTCCGAACATTTTCGAAGGCTATCTGCGCGCTCCGGCGCGAACGGCCGAGGTCCTGCAGGAAGGCTGGTTGAAAACCGGCGACCTCGGCCGATTCGACGAAGACGGTTTTCTCTTTATCGAGGGCCGGCTTTCGCGTTTTTCCAAGATCGGCGGCGAAATGGTGCCGCACGAGACGGTGGAACAAAAAATTCTCCTGGCGCTCCATCTCGGAAATGAGGGCGAACGGGTGCTGGCCGTCGCCTCAGTGATCGATGCGCAAAAAGGGGAGGCGCTCGTCCTCCTGAGCACGATCGAGATCGATCAGCCGCAACTGCGTGCGCAGTTGCACGAAGCCGGGGTGCCAAATCTTTGGATTCCCAAGATCATCCAGCGAGTGCAACAAATCCCGGTGCTCGCCACCGGCAAGCTGGATTTACGACGCTGCAGCGAACTGGCGGCGCAAGGAGCGGAGACGAGCGCTTAGCCTAACGAGAAGTTGCAGGCGTGATCTCGCAGTTTCCGACAAAGGCGCCCGGGTGACTGTCCAGGAAATTCTGGAGCTGACTTTCCCGAATCCTGCGCTGCCGTCCGTTGTAGCAGATTAGCACACGCGGTTCCCCCGGATTAAAACCGCCGCCACCTGGGGGAAGGAACGGCGGGGTGTCGGGAGCGACATAGTCGGGGCCTTCCGCGATAGGCTCGATCACTTGTTTGCCACCGACCATCTCCTTGCCGTCGAGCACTTGTTTGCCGTCGCTCCGTTCGGTCCGCGTCTGGACCGAGTCGGCGCATTCCGGCGCGGTGGCGGTCGCCGCGTCATCGATGACGGCGGCCGACTGCGGCGCGGCGACAATCGCGGCGGCGACAATCGCGCCGGTCAATTCACAATCGATCTTTTCTCCCCGGGCGCAGCGCACGGCCGTGGTAACGATCTCGCCCGCATATTCTTTATGCGCGGCGACGGCCGCTTTGGTGATGCGGGCGGCAGACTCGTGGTGTGTTTTGACCGCGGCGCAAACCGCAGTGAGGAATTGTGGTTTCCCGGCGGTGTTAACCATCACACCGGGAGGCAGCCCCGCCTGGATCATTTCCTCGGGTGCCATGAGTTTGGCGGTTGCCACCGGCATCGTCACCACCCAAAGGGCGCTGGCGAGCCCGAGTCCGACGAATGTCAAACCGGTTTGGAAAAGAGGTGTCCGAAACCGCGAGCCGATAAAGGAGGAGATCATAAATTTAGTTTGGCCACGTTCTTGTATGAGCGATTCGCGGTGGAAGGTCAAGTCTAGAGATTGGGCAACGGGTTAGACGTCGGCGTAATCGGGGACGAGGGCGGGTGCGGGGGGCTCTCTGCGATCGACTTCCCGCCCGGACTCTTTCGCGCGGCCTTCGTCATGGGTGCGCGCGATCAGAACGTAGAGCGACGGCACAATAAAGAGCGTGAAAAGAGTCCCGATGGTCATACCGCCGACGAGCACGAGACCGATCGAGTTTCGGGCTTTCGCCCCGGCGCCGGTCACGAAGACGAGCGGCATGTGGCCGGCTACAGTCGCGATTGTGGTCATGAGGACCGGACGCAAACGGATGCGCGCGGCCCGGGAAACGGCTTCAATTTTGTTGCGGCCTTCCTTTTGCAGCTTGTTGGCAAACTCCACAATTAGAATCGCATTCTTCGCGATCAAACCGACAAGGGTGACGAGGCCGACCTGCGAGTAAATGTTGAAGGAGGTCGTAAACGCGTTCGTGAAAAATTTCATGTTCGGGTTCGGGAGTTTGAGGAACATGAAGATCATCGCTCCGAAAAGTGCGAGCGGCACCGACCCGAGAAGGATGATGAGCGGGTCGCGGAAGCTATTAAACTGGGCCGCGAGGACGAGGAAGATCAGGACGACGGCCAGACCGAAGGCGGGGAGGAATTTGTCGCCCTCGACCCGAAGCTGGCGCGATTCTCCGGTGTAATCGATCGAGTAACCAGCGGGCAAAATTTTGGCCGCTTCGTCTTCGAGCATCTTGAGCGCCTGGTCGAGCGGTCGCCCCGAAACGCCGCTGATGGTAACGGCATTGAGTTGTTTGAAACGGTTCAACGTCCGCGGAACGGTTTTTTCCTTGATCGTCGCGACCGTGCTGAGCGGGATGAGTTTGTCGTCGGGGCCGGTGACGTAAATGTCCTTGAGCTGGTCAGGGTTAAGACGATCGACCCGCTGCACTTGCGGGATCACTTTGTAGCTGCGTCCAGCGATGTTAAAACGATTGACGAAATTGCCGCCGAACATCGCGGAAATATCGGCCCCAATTTCCTGTAGATTCAAACCAAGCGTGCCGACTTTGTCGTGGTCGATCACGAGTTCGGCCTGCGGCTGATCTATCTTGGTATCGATGATCGGTGGGAAAAAGAACATGCCGCTCTCCATTGCTTTGGCCTGCAGTTGTTTTGCGAACTCGACCATCCGTTCGGGCTCTTCGGTCGAAAGGAGAACGATCTCGACCGGGAATTGGCCGCCGCCGGGAAGGGCAGGGGGCATGACGGGAAACATCTCGATGCCGGGAATGGAGCCGAGCTTGGCCTGAACCTGCGGCAAAAGCTCGAAGGCGGTCTCCTTCCTTTGATCCCAGGGCTTCAGGACCATGCCGCCAAAGCCGCTGCTCGGGAAGGTGAGCTGGAAGGTGAACGCGGTCTGCGGGAAGCTCTTGAAGACCTCCCCGGCGGCATCAGCAAACGCTGACGTTTGCTCGATCGTGGAATTAGCCGGGGCGTTCACAATCCCAAAGATGACCCCCTGGTCTTCGGTCGGCGCGAGTTCCTTGGAGGCAAAGCTCGGGAGAAGGAAAAACATGATCGCGGCGATGATCGTCAGGCCAATCCAGGCGGTGTAGACGGCCGGGCGCATGCGCAGAGTGGCGTCGAGCCGGCGGCCGTACCACTCGCGCAACCGATCGAAGAGATGATTGACCTTCGCGGAGAATCCCCGTTCGGCATCGCCCGCGCGCAGGAAGGTCGCGGTCATGACCGGCGAGAGAGTGAGCGCGACCACGCCGGAAATGGCGACCGCGCCCGCCAGGGTGAAGGCAAATTCGCGGAAGAGCGTACCGGTCAGTCCACCCTGGATGCCAACCGGCACGTAGACCGCAGCGAGCGTGATGGTCATCGCAATGATCGGGCCGATCAGCTCGCGCGCGCCGAGGAGAGCGGCGTTCATCGGCGTCAGGCCCTCGCGCAGATGTCGCTCGACGTTCTCGACCACGACAATCGCGTCGTCGACCACCAGACCGACCGAGAGCACGACTGCGAGGAGGGTCAGCAGGTTGATCGAAAAACCGAAAACCTGCATGAGAAAGACCGCGCCGATGAGCGAGATCGGGATGGCAACCACCGGGATGATGGTGGAACGCCAGGAGCCGAGGAAGAGAAAGATGACCACGCAAACGATGAGAAGAGTCTCGGAAAGCGTCTTGTAGACGTCCTTGATCGCGGTGTTGATGTAGGCCGTGCCGTCATACGCGATGCGGCCCTGCATGCCGGTGGGCAGATCTTTTGAGATCGACTCCATCTCGATCCGGGCGCGTTTAATGACGTCGATCGAGTTCGCGTTTGGGAGGACAAAAATGCCCATGAAAACCGCGCGCTGGCCGGAGAATCGGACCTCGGAATTGTAATCCTCCGCTCCGAGCACGACATCCGCGATGTCGCCCAGCCTAACGAGTGTCCCGTGCTCCTCGCGCACGACCAGGTTTTTGAAATCCTCCGCGGTGTGGAGATCGGTATTGGCGGTCAGGTCGACCTGCACGAGCGAGCCCTTGGTGCGGCCGAGCGCGGCCAGGTAATTGTTATTCGAGAGCGCCTTGCGCACCTGCGCCGGACTCACGTTCAGTGCGCCCATCCGATCGGGCTTAAGCCAGATGCGCATGGCAAAAGTACGGCCGCCGAGAATCTCGGCCCGTTGCACGCCTTCGATCGCCGTCAGGCGCGGCTGCACGATGCGGCTCAGGTAATCCGTGATTTCGTTCGCCTGCAGAATATCGGAGGTGAAGCTGAGATAGGCCGAGGCAAACTGCGAGTCCGCCGACTCGATGTTGATCACCGGCACTTCTGCTTCCGGCGGAAGGTCGTTCCGCACCTGATCGACCTTGGAGCTGATTTCGGAGAGCGCTTTGTTCGAATCGTAATTGAGCCGGAGTCGCGCCGTGATCCTCGAGACACCCTGCGCGCTGGTGGATTGCAGATAATCGATCCCGTCCGCCGCGGCGATCGCGCGTTCGAGCGGCGTGGTGATAAAACCGCGCACCAGCTCCGCGCTCGCCCCAACGTAAGCCGTCGTCACAGTCACCGAGGCGATGTCGCTGCGCGGATATTGGCGCACGTTAAGCGAAGAGATCGCCTGCACGCCGGCGATGACAATGACCAGACTAACGACCAGCGCGAGCACCGGTCGTCGGATGAACAGGTCGGTGAAATTCTTCATCTGGATGGGCGCGAGCGAGGCCGTACCCTCAGGTATTCGGCGGCGTGGGATTGATCTGTGCTTTGGGCGCGAGGGTGTTGTCCACCACCACATGCATGTTGTTGCGCATCTTGAAGACGCCGGTGCTCACGACCTCGTCGCTTTCCTTCAAGCCATTCGTCACCGCCACGAAATCGCCTCTCGTTTCGCCGGTCCGGATAAATTGCTGACGCGCCACGAGCGAAGTCTTACCGGTCTTTTCGTCCTTCTTGGATTCGATCAGGTAGGCGGAATTGCCGAATGGCGCATAAGCCACCGCCGTCGTCGGGATGTAGAGCGTCGGTTTTGTTTCCGGAAGCACCACTTCGACCCGCGCGAACATCCCGGCGCGGAGCACGTGGTCGGCGTTATCGATCGTCGCCTGGAGCGAAACCGCGCGGGTCGCCGGATCGATCGCAGAGTTGATCGCGCTCAGGGTGCCGCTGAACTCCCGGCCTTCGATCGCGTCGGTCGTCACCTTCACGGACAGATCGACTTTCACCTTCCCGATAGCCTGTTGTGGAAGGGAGAAATCGACGAAGACCTTGTCCAGCGCCTGCAGGGTGACGAGTTTCTGTCCGGCCGGCACCATCTGCCCAGGATTCACTTCGCGAATACCCGCGATGCCATCGAAGGGCGCGCGGATTTCCCTCTTGTCGATGATCGACTGCATGTTTTCGACCGCCGCTTTGGCTTGGGCAAACTTCGAGGCAGCAGCGTCAAACTCGGCTTTCGAAATGACGCCTCGTTTCGAAAGATCGCGCGCGCGATCAAACTCGGCCTTCATCAGATCGAAGTCGGCCTGCGCCGAGCGTAATTGCGCCTGCTCGGCGGAGGAATCGAGCTTCACCAGGAGGTCGCCTTTTTTTACGGGACGCCCGGATTCGAATCCGATCTCGCTCACCATGCCCGGTAGTTCGGCGCTGATCGTCGCGCCTTGGACGGGATTGATCGAGCCGACGGCGGTCAGGGTGGGGGCCCAATCCGCCTTTTTCACCTTCGCGCTGGTCACGGTGGTCGGCGGTTCGACCATCGCTTTGCCGGCCGAAATCATGGCCACGATCTGCAACGCCTTCGTCCCGAAGATCAGGAGGAAGACAACGACCAGACCGAGGATGACGAGAAAGATCGGGCCTTTCTTGCGCCGTTTTTTCGGTGCGGAGGAAGCCGAGGAGGGCCCGAGGGTCGTCGGGCGTGCGGCTGATTTAGTTATGACCGTTTGCATGGGAAGTTCGACTGAAAAGGAGCCGCCAGAGCGTGCGGGCGACATCAAGTTGACGTTCTCGCTGTCGCGAAACGGACGCACTCGAGGCGCGGAAAACGCTTCGCATCATGGTGCCATCGTTCACTGCAAAAATCATTTCGGCAATCTGGTGCGCCTCGAGCCAGGGAGCGAGCTTGCGGCCTTCGGGCGAACGCGCGATCAGCTCGGCCACCCCGTCGGCCTTCGTTTTCACCACGTTGCGGAGGATTTTTGCCACTCGCGGATTGCGGCTCGCCTCGGCAAAAAGATCGACCACGAACGCAGAAATAATCTGGGGAGAAGTCTTGGAACAATGCGAGGTAAATAGAATCTCCATCGCTTCGAGCAGGGTCGGCGCCTTTCCGGCTCGATCGAGAAGATCGGCGATGTTTTTTTTATGCTCAGCAGCGAGGGCGGCGATCACTTCTTCCTTGTTTTTGAAGTAGCGATAGATCAACCCGACGCTGATCCCGGCTTCGCTGCTGATATCGTGCATGCTGGTCTGGTGAAACCCGCATTTGGCAAAGCAAAGGAGAGCTGCTTCCAGGATCTGCTCGCGGCGATCGAGGAGGACGTTGTTGCGCTTGGTGGCCATGGAAGCGGCCACAATGAATGAACGTTCATTCATTGTCAAATGGCGGGTTTAAGCAGGGAAATGGGTGCGGGACGTGCCAGAGGGGAGAGTTGAACTCCCGACCAACCCCGAAAGGTTTCGGGGCTGCTCACAGTCGCTGGAGGTGAAAGATCGCCAGTTTGGGATTCTTCTTCGCCTTCAACTCGCGCTCGATCCGGCGG
>JACCZO010000128.1 GCA_013695925.1 Chthoniobacterales bacterium | reverse complement strand
CATCGTCACCGGTCTTTCACGATTCTCGTATCTAAAAGTCATTGCCCGCAGCTCGACGTTGCGTTTCGCCAAAGACTCGGGCGATGTGCGCGCCATCGGCAAAGAACTGGGCGCGCGCTACGTCATGAACGGCAGTCTTCGCCAGGTCGGCACTCGGCTCCGCGTCGCAGTGCAACTCGTCGACCAGACCACTGGCGAGCAAGTGTGGGCGGAAACTTATGAGCGAGCATTTAGCGCCGAAGCAGTTTTCGAACTCCAGGACGACCTTGTGCCGCGGATCGTCGCCACCGTCGGTGACGCGCATGGCATCCTGCCGCACAACATGAGCGAATCATTGCGGAGCAAGGCGATCGATCAGTTGAGTCCCTACGAAGCGGTGCTGCGCAGTTTCGCTTACGGCTACCGCTACACTCCCGAAGAGCATGCCGCGATCAGGTCTGGCCTGGAGCAGGCCGTGCAAAAGGCGCCGAGTTTTGCCGATGCCTGGGCCATGCTGTCGTTAGTCTACGCGGACGAGTACGCCTCCGGGTCCAACGTTCAACCCGACTCGTTAGGGCGCGCTCTCCGGTCCGCGCGCCGCGCAGTGGACGCGGCACCTTCCAGTGCCATGGCGCACAACGCCCTGGCGCGCGCGCTCTTTTTTCGCAAGGAATTCGAAGCCTTTCGTGCGGCGGCGGAGCGGTCGATAGCGCTCAATCCCTTGAACAGCCCCACTCTTGCCAGCCTGGGGACCATGATGGCAGGCGCGGGCGACTGGGAGGGCGGGTGTGCCCAGGTGGAGCGAGCCCTGCAGCTCAATCCGCGTCATCCCGGATGGTATTGGTTCGTGCTGCTCTACCACGCCTACCGCAAAGGCGACTACCAAGGCGCGCTCAGTATCGGGCTCAAAATCAACTTGCCGGACTTCTTCGCTACGCATGAGGCGATGGCGGCTGCATACGGTCAGCTGGGGCAGGGCGCCGAGGCGGAGAGGAGCGTGGGAGACCTGCTGAGGCTGAAGCCGGACTACACCGCGTGGGCCCGCGAAAGACTCGAAAAATGGTTCGAACCGGAATTTGTCGAGCACTTGCTGGAGGGACTCCGCAAAGCGGGGCTGGAAATTGCCGGCGAAGATGGGGCGCCCGCGCCGATCTCAGCGCGGGCTGGCACAAGCAAATCCTCAGGCAAGACGCGCGCGCAAGAAGCGTTCTGGGTCGCAGTGCTTCCGTTCAAGAGTTCCGGCGGAATAGAGTCGTTCGCGGACGGACTCGGAGAGGACATCACGACCGGGCTTTCGCGGTTCCCGTATTTGTCCGTCGTGGCGAGAGCCGCAGCCGCGCGGCTGAAGGGACGGGCCGGAGATGAGCGGACACTGGGGGCCGAACTTGGTGCGCGCTATGTCGTTGAAGGAAGCATTCGCAAGCAGGGTTCCGCCATCCGCGTTTCCGCTCGTCTCATCGATACGGAAACCGGCGCGCAGCTTTGGGCGGAGACTTACGATCGAGACCTGGAGGTCTCGAATATTTTCACGGTGCAGGACGACATCGCGGCGCGGATCGTCGCGACCGTGGCCGACAGTTACGGCGTGCTCGTGAATTCGATGGCGGCAGTGGCCGCGGCAAAGGACGATGTCGATCTTACGGCGGCTGAATGGCAGTTTCAGTATTTCGCCTATCGACAGCAGATCACGCCCGCGAACCACGCGGTGCTTAAGAAGCGGCTCGAAGTCGCGCTGGAACGAGATAAAACACGCGCGGAGATCTGGTCTTGCCTGGCGCAAATGTATGTCGATGCCTACGCGTTTGGCTTTCAAGCTGACCCTAACGACCTCGATCGCGCGCTGGAAGCCGCGCGGCGCGGAGTCGAGTTCGATCGCACGAACCAATTCGGCTTAGTCTCGCTCGCGCAGACTTATTTCTTCCGGCAAGACCTCGCCGCATTTCGCCCGGCGGCCGAACGCGCGATGGCGTTGAATCCGCTCAACACCGACGCGCTCGGCATCCTCGGATTGCTGATCGTGCATACGGGCGAATTCGAGCGCGGCGGCGCGATCGTGCGCCACGCGATGGAACTCAATCCGGACCACGCCGGTTGGATGCATTTCGGCCCGATCTGGGAGCACTTTCACAAACACGAGTACGAACGCGCGCTCGACCACGCTAACCGAGTGGATATTCCCGGACTTTTCTGGCCCTACCTGGTAGTGGCGGCGGTCAATGGTCACCTCGGCCGGCGTACCGAAGCCGAAGCAGCCGTTCGTGATCTGCTCGCGATCGATCCTGAATTTGCCGCGCACGCGCGCTCGAACATCGCAAGCTGGCACTTCGCGAGCGGGCTGCTCGAGCCCCTTCTCGACGGGCTCCGCAAAGCGGGGTTGTCGGCGGATCATCGGTTTTCAGATGGAGTGTGATGCTAACTGGAAGGAATAAAAATGAAGGCGAGTAAGATCATCTGCATCGCCATGGGCGCGATGCTGGCGGCGACGGCGGCGCAGGCCGAGGAAACTACAATCGTGAGCAACGTCCTCGGACCGGAGGGTCCGCTCTACGTTGACGGAAATCTTTACTACGTTGGCTGGGTCTCCAACACACTCTCGAAATGGGATGGTAAGACGGCCACCGTGCTCAATCACACCGAGGGCTGTGGTCATAACGGTTTGGCGCTAACCAAAGACAAAACCTTTCTCCTCGCCTGCACCGAGGAGCATGGCGCTATTATGGAACTCGACCTGACCGGCAAACAGCTGCGCCGTTGGGATGCCGACAAAGACGGCAAGCCTTTTGCAGGCGGCATAAATGACATCGTGGTGACCGCTAAGGGAGGCGCTTACGCCACCGTCTTCGGTCCGTATAAAGACGTGCCCACCGCCGTGGTAGGAAAGATTGTTTATTTGGCGCCGGGCAGTGAGAAATGGGTCGAGGTCCCTAACGACCTCAATTACGCCAATGGCATCGGCGTCGCTCCCGATCAAAAGACCCTTTACGTCAGCGAAACCGTCGGCAACTGCATCCTGAAGTTCACGATTAACGCCGACGGCTCGTTAGGCCAGCGCTCAAACTTCGCTCTGCTCAACGTTCTTACCAGGACCAAGAACGACTCCTGGTGGCTCGGACCTGACAGCATGAAGATTGACCACCAGGGCAATCTCTATGTAGCCCAGTGGTCCGGCGGCAGGATCCTGAAGATATCTCCCGAGGGCAAGCTTCTGCATGTCTTTGCCATCGCCGGCGGTGATGGCACGACTAACGTCGCCTTCGGCCCGGGCGAGAAAGATTTGTATGTCTCAGTGGTGAAGGATCCAAAGGATCCGAAAGCGAGAGGCAGTATCGTGAAGATCCCGAATGTTCAGTAGGCTCTGAGATGTCGCGTCACTTCGGCATGTGCAGCCGGAGATAGGAAAGCAGATCTGTGCGGGTGATCAGGCCGAGGAATCTGGTGCCGTCCATCACGATCGCGACTCGGCCGCGATCGAACACGCCTAACAAGTCGGAGATGTGGGCCGCGGGGGAAAGGGTTTCGAGCCGATCGGTCATGCCCGCACTGACGAGTTCGTTAAACTGCGCCGGATCGCGGTGCACTTTTACGAGCAGATCGGACTCATCGATGATGCCGACGGCCCGCCCGTCGCCATTCAGGACCGGCAGCTGCGAGACGTCGGCCGAGCGCATGCGCTTGAAGGCGGTGAGCAAGGTGTCGTCTGGCCCGACCGAGATGACTTCGCCCTGCTCGGCGCGATGGGAAATGAGATCGCAAAGATCACCCTTGGCCGGGCGTTCGACGAAGCCCTGCTCCGCCATCCAGAAATCGTTGAACATCTTCGAGAGATATTTGTTGCCGGTGTCGCAGATGAAGGTGACAACGCGTTTTTTCTCCGTCTGCTGCCGGCAATAACGGAGTGCGCCGGCGAGAAGCGTGCCGGTGGATGAACCTCCCAGGATGCCCTCTTGGCGGAGCAGGTCGCGCACGACCGCAAAGCTCTCCGTGTCGTCGATCTCAAACGCGTCGCTTACGTACGACATATCGGCGATATCAGGAATGAAATCCTCGCCGATGCCTTCCACCGCCCAGCTCCCGGCTTTCTCCAGTTTCCCCGTTTTGACCCATTCGTAGAGGATCGAGCCGGTCGGGTCCGCCAGAATGATCTCGAGGTTCGGCTGTACCTTTTTGAAGTAGCGCCCGAGCCCGGTGAGGGTGCCGCC
>JACCZO010000120.1 GCA_013695925.1 Chthoniobacterales bacterium | reverse complement strand
AACAGCCGCAGGCGCGCACCATGCTGGCCAACTCCCTCCGCGGTGTGCTCGCCCAACTCCTCCTCAAGCGGGCCGATACCAGCGGCCGGATCGCGGTGAACGAGATCCTGATTTCAAGTAACGCCGTTTCCTCCATCATCCGGGAGGGTGCGACTCAGAAACTCCAGGACGTGATCGTGAGCGGGAAAGGGCAGGGGATGCAATTCATGGACGACGCGATCTGGGCGCTCCTCCAGCAGGGAGTCATCTCGCCGCACGAAGCGTTCATGAAAGCGATCGACAAAAATCTCTTCAAAAAATTCCTGCCCGCGGATGAAGCCGGCCTCGCTAACTCGGCCGGCTCTGCCCCCGATGACCAGCAGCGCCCGCCGGGAGATTTCGTAAAAGGCCGTGCGCGCAAGGGTTGAGCCCCTGAGCCGACCCCTCCGATGAGATGATGCAGCCGCGCACGGGATAATCGCGCCTTTTAGAAAAATAAGGTCGCGTCCGGAAAAATTAATTGACCCCGCCACCCTTTTTTCATTTAACAGGGCCTAAATATGAAAACTGTTCCCTTCGGAATAGCCGGGTTGGCGGTTCTCGCCAGCGGTCTGTTTGGGTTTTCCATTTCAGCGCATGCGCAGGAGGACGAGCCGCAGCCCATCGTCTCGCGTGCCTTTGCCGCGACGATCGACTATGGTAACGATGCGATCTTCCGCCCGGCGAAGGTTGCCACTAACTTCGACCGGCTTGGTCTGCGGCCCGAGCAAGTGCTCGCGATTACCGTTCAATTCCCGGCCGAGTACGCGGGCCAGATCGTGATTGCCGAACCTCTCGACGGCGGCACTCTTACGATACCAGAAGACGGTCTCTTCATTGGTGAGGACGGCATTGTCAGCTTTCAGTTTCAAGCGGGTAAATCCTTCGGGGCCTGCCGGATTTCCGTGCACCAACCCGATGACACTAATTTGCTCCTGTTCTGGATTGTCGACCCCGAACATCCCGAGAACACGCCGGCCGATCTACCCGGTATTTATTAGAAGGGGGACTTGCCAATATGAAAATCTCTCTTTCGCCCTCTCTTCTGGCTCTTCTTTGCGACCGCCGAGCGGCTCACCTTTCCTTGACGAGAGCGATTCTCTCCGGGTTGCTCCTCCTTACGAGCTCTTATCAGGCGTTTGCCATTGGCGAAGACAATCCGGCCGGTGTGGCTGGCGTTTTTAACGGGAACAGCACCACCGGCGGTTCGTACGATCCCTACACGGGGAATGCGATGCGAGTGATTCCCGATCTTACGGTGGCTGGCGCCATTGGTGCGTATCCGCTGCAGTGGGCGCGGATTTTGAATAGCCGGATCGCGACCTTCGGCTATTTCGGACAGGGGGGCGGCTGGCGGCACTCGTACCAGTGGAGCGTTACGGCGCCATACGGGACCACCAATCCTCCCGCTACCGTCACCGTAAACTATCCCGACGGGCGTGAGGTCTTATTTACTCACACGACCGGAACGACCTATACATCGCCCACCGGCGTAAACGACCGCTTTCAAGGGGTGACAGGTAATGGAAACTGCTCACTCTTACTCTCCGACGGCGGGAAGGTCATTTTCTACCAGAAGGTCTTCACAGACGGACAGGGTGGCTACAACATAGTGTATGATCCGCCGACCCAGATTCTCGATCCCTACGGTCACGTGACTACTTTGACGAACTTCTCTGGCAGGCTCACTCGAATAACGGAACCCGCCGGGCGGGCCTTGAGTATCTCTTATGGTAGCAACGGTTTTATTTCGGAAGTCGATGTTTTGGCCGCAGACGGTCACGTATCACAGTGGGTTACATACACCTATGCCACGCAAACGTTTGGTGGTGTCCCCTATCTCCTGCTGACCACCGCCAAATATATCTTCAGCCCGCCTAACGCGCAGCCAATCGCCACCTACACCTACCAGTCTTCGAATGTTTCTACCTCCGGTACGCCCCTGATTCAAACTTGTCGCGACGTCCGATATCCGGGGCCGATGAAGAACATCAAATACGCATTTGTGGCATATAATGGGACCTATGGGCAGCTCTCTCAGGAACAAAACACTAACGGGACGATGGTTGCGCAATTGACCTTCTTTGCTAACCAGCGCTTCGAATTGCGCGGCGACGCGACAAACGCCGTCAGGAGCGGCCTTCCCACCAGGACTTGGACCTATGGCGCAACCCTGGGACCGAACGGCACTTTTAAGAATTATCTACTCAAGAGCTACACCGATTTCAAAGGAAACACGACCACGTATACCTATGACGTCAACGGACACGTCAGCTCCATCATTGATGCTCATCCGGGGGGCCATACAACCAGCTTTGTGCGCCTTGCGGCCACCGGGGCAATCACAAAAATCACCCACCCAGGAGATTTGTCTCATATCGATTATACCTATGAAGACCCAACCACCGGCTACTACCTTAAAACCGCGAAGGACGAGCGCGGAAAAACCACCACTTACCAGAGAGATGGTTTCATGAATATCACGGAGATCGACTACCCGGACGGAGGTATTGAGAAATTTGAATACGACTACAATAATCTTAATCGGGTGCTCAAGCATACCATGCCCAGTCCAACCGGGACGCAAGGGGCGGCTACCGATTCGGAGAAATACTCATACGATGGCTTTGGCCGTCTTCTCACCTACACGCCGCCCTCTACGACGAGCGACCCGGCACCCTCCCCGCACCCCACTCGGTACGGCTACGACGTCAACGATCACGTCTCCACAATCACCGACCCGAACGGAAAGGTCACCACGTTTTCCCACAACGAAATTGGTCAAACGACAATCGTGCAGCATCCGGGCGACCATCAGATCACCGATGGCTACGCTTATAACGTCGACGGCACGCTTGACTACAAGAGTGTGCAACTTAACGCCACCACCTGGGCGGAAACGCACTACACCTACGACGACTACAAACGCCTGCGAACAATTACAGACCCGCTCCAGCACGTCACGAATTATTGGTATAGCACGGGGGGCGGCGCAGCGGGCGACCTGACCCATACCGACTCGAATGTTACGCGCCTGGTCCTTCCGTCGGGCATGGTAACCCAGACTCTCTACGACGAAAATCTACGGCCGGGCTACACGATCGTCGGCTATGGCAGCGGGGCGGGAGCGAAAACCAGCTACACCTACGACGAGGTGGGTAACCTGAAGACGATGATCGACCCCAAGGGACAGAGCAGTGGCGCCACCTGGACGTATAATTACGACTCCCGCGAGCGACTCATCAACGTAATCGATCCCCTCGTGGCGGATCGCAACAGTAACGGACACACCATCGATTACACTTACGATGTCGCCAATAACAAACTGTCCGAGCAGCGGGCGAATAATCAACTGGTCACCTACGACAGCTACGATGAAAGGAACCGGCTCTTGCAAATGACAGTGCAGCAGGCTCCCACAGCCGACGCCGTCACCACCTACACATGGGCAAATTCCGGAAAGATGCTATCGATGGTCGATCCCAAACTGCACACCTACAGCTACGCCTACGATCGGCTCAATCGACTTGTGACCGCGACTTATCCTATTTTCAACAGCGTTCATCCGACCGAGAGCTACCTTTACGATATTGCCGGCAATCTTTATCAGTTTACCAATCGCAACGGTGACGTGCAGACATTCACCTACGACTCCCGGAATCGCGAGAAGACTTACACCTGGTCGTCCGGGCTGCCGCAGGCGCGAACCTTGATCTATGATGATGCCTCGCGCATTATATCCTGCAACACCGCCAGCACCAAAATCAACTTCGTCTACAATGACGATGACACGCTCACCTCACAGGAGGAATGGACGACTTATTTGGGCGACAGTAATGGCACGACCAATCATCGCACCGTCACCTACACCTACGACGCGGATGGAAAGCGCCTCACGAAAGGTCTGGCCGGGACAACCAGCCATGCCTACACCTATACCGCCCGCAACCAGATTGCATCCATCACCGGCGGAGTGGGCGGAGCCAGCTGGGTTGATTACACGTATGACCTGAACGGCAATATTTCTACCCGCAGCCCGAACAACGGGACGTCGAGCGCGTTCGTTTACGATGCCCTGAACCGCGTGACCAAGATCACCCACAATTTTGTGGGATCGACCCGGGTGCTCAACTACGCCTACGACGCGGTCGGAAACCGCAATTACGAACACCGGGATACCAACCTGGGAAATGACGATTTCGATTACGACCTCAATAGCCAATTGATCGATTTCACGCGGGCCGCGACTTTGAGCAATAATTCGACCTCCACCTTCACCTTTGACGCCGCTGGCAATCGAACCAAGTTGGTTACAGACAGCACCACGACCAACTATACGATCAACAATCTGAATGGCTACGCCACCATCACCGGAGCGGCGGCGCCGACCTACGATGCCAATGGCAACCTGCTTACCTACGATGATGGGACGAGCACGGCTACCTTCACCTACGACTCGATGAATCGGCTGACCAAAGCGGTGAAGGGGGGCACCACCGAGCAATTCTGGTACGATGGCTTAAATCGGCAGATCGCGCGCAGCATCACCGGCGGCGCCAGCGTCATCAGCGTCTGGGACGGTTGGAATGTGCATGCGGAGTTCGCGCCGGGAGGGACAACTCGGACCGATCTTCTGGTTTACGGGCCGGGCAACGATCTGGTCAAGAGCGCCGCCTTAAGCCAGTTCTTTTATCCGGACGCCCTCGGCAGCACGGCCCATTACGCCAACGGTGCCGGCGCGCTCCTGGAGAGTTACACCTACGATCTCTATGGCAAGCCTCACGTTTACGTCCCCTCCACCGGAGCCGAGCGAACGGGAGGAACCATCTATGGCATCACCCGCCTCTACACCGGCCAGCAATGGCATCCCGCGACAGGCCTCTACGACAACCGGAACCGTTTTCTTTCGCCCAGCCTCGGCCGCTTCCTCCAGTCCGACCCGATCGGCTTCGCCGGCGACCCTTCTAATCTCTACCGCTACTGTGGCAATAATCCGGTTAATTGGAGCGACCCCTATGGTTTGGAGGGAAACATCCCAGAGACTCCTGAGGTGGCGGTCAATGGTAGGCAGGTGCCTCACGCAAGAACAGACAGCGGCGGGAGTCCATTCTCCCGGTTTATATGGAATGGGCGTGGATCGGGCTCAGGTCCGTTCTCCGGACCTTTAGGAAACAGCCATGGCAGTGGCGAGCCGCAGTCGAGGGATGACGGCAAGACCATCACACTAGACAACATAGATGTAACGGCAACACAGCTTCCGCCGCCGCCTGTCCCTCCGGTGCTCGGGCTTAGCTCCGTATCGAGAGCTGCATTAGCGGGCGCAGCTGCACCTGTAGTAATTGTCGGCATTGTTCTAGCAGACTCATTGCGGGAGAAGGACGAGGCGGCACAAACGCTGAAGCGTGGCGAAACAGTTTACATACAGACCCGTCTCGACCTGGTGGTCGGGCTGTTTCTTGGACTCGATGTGTATTCAGAGCTCTTTAGAGATCAGCAAGGAATGCTGCATCAAAGGTTTGTTTACCCTGGTGGGGGACCACCTGACACATGAAACGCGGTTTAATAAACCCCTTTTTGCCGATAGCCATAATCCTAATCACCATCATTCTCTACATCGTGTTGTCATGGATGTTTGTGACATGACACGTAGAGAGGGAGCGGGGGAAGCGGGGGGAAGGGAGCTGACGGGGTCGCATCTATACATTTGACATCTATGAAGTCGCTTGGCAGTTGGTATCCTGCTGGATGGCGACGGCGTCGGGATAACGGGAGCGTTCGCTGCCAAAGGCGAGCCGGGGCGCGAGGGTGGATCCGGCGCCGGGGAAGCTGGTCCAGATGGCCGCATCGCGGTGCCGGGCGAAGAGTTGCTCGATTTGGGCGTCATTTGCGTGCGTCTCGTTTGTCGGTCTTGATCCTGTCGCCCGCACGGGCGGCGTCATCGAAGGGGCCACCACCTCGCATTCCACTCCCAGCTGGCGCAGCCGCCGCGCCAGCCCAAAGCCGCCCGGCCCCGCTTCATAACACGCCCGCAATGCCGTTTCCTTCCCATGCGCTTTGCGCAGCCGGGCGATCCATTTCTCCACCGCGTGCCCCGAAAGCTTTCGGGGAGGAGGGCTGACGGGGTCGCATCTATACATGTGACATCCTATGAAGCCGCTTTGCAGTTTGGTTTATCGGCAGTCCGACAGTTGGCATGTCAAATGTATAGACGCGACCCCGATTCGCCCCAACGAAAATTCGGCGGCACGGCGACGTCATGCCGATTCGTTCCGAGCCGGTCACCCGCACCGAAGCGGT
>JACCZO010000115.1 GCA_013695925.1 Chthoniobacterales bacterium | reverse complement strand
ACGCGCCAAAGACGATCCCGAGCAGCGTGCCGACGATAAGGGGGAGAATGGTCAGCTCGCGCATGTTTGCGCTCGCCGGGATGTAGGGCTTGAAATTCGCCGCCAGCGGATTGGAGGGCTTCGCGCCTACCATGTCGGGCATTTCGTTAGGCGGATTTCTTCGATCGATCTTCGACATCAGCGGTTCCCTTCTTCAAGACTCGGAGAGGAGAGCGGGAAGAGCCGCGGATGGCAACAGCAAATTGCCCGGGCGGGCGCGAAGATCTCTCCGCCGAGTCTAGCGTTTCTTGCCGTTGATAAAGTAATAACGCACCTCGCCACTGCTCGTGACCCACTTGAGGTTGCCCGTGATGTCCTGCTCTTTGACGACTCCGTCCCACTGCGCTTTTCCTTTCGCCTGCAAGACCGGGGCGGTTTCCCAGTTCAGGAAATCCGTCGTTCCTGTGGCGGTGTAGGCCACCGGGCCGATCTCGAAGCGCTGCAACTCTTTCGAGGAAAGTTTCCCGCCGGAAAATGTCAGCACATCGTCGAAGCGCTTCGCTCCCTTGTTCGACGTCTCGACCGTGGGCACGGCCTGCACCGTCCACGAAGTGCCCTCGAGCGGGGCGTCGGCGGCCCTGGTACTGGCGAGCAGGAGTCCGGCGAGGATGGCGAGCGAAAAATGAATTTTCATGAGATGACTTCGGGTTGATCGAAAAGCAGTCTATCACAAAGGAGAGCGCTTGAACATCGCGCCGCCCGGCAGCTCAGAATCCAGGCTGGAATAAAGACATCTCTTTTCGATCCGAAAGGCGATTTCAATGAGAAGCCCTCCGACTGTCGTGCCCGCAGGGCCCTCAGGGCTACTTGCGCACTAATCGCGGTGCGCCACCGACAGGGCAAGAACGCGACAACCTCAACTAAAAGGAACTACCATGAGAAAATTACTGACAAATATTACGGCCTGCTGTGCCGCCATTGCCTTGACGACAGGGACCGCCGGCGCGCAGACGAAGGATCCTCAGCTGAAGGGTAAGCTGGTCCGGGGCAGCGAAGTCGTGGGAGCAAAAGTTTTCAACCAAAATGGCGACCACTTGGGCGAGATCAATGACATCATCTTCGACGAAAACAAAGGCGGTGTGACGCACGCTATCCTCGCGATCGGAGGTTGGCTCGGCATGGGAGAAAAGCTCACCGCGGTGCCGTGGAAGTTTATCAAACAAAGCGAGAAAGACACTCCCGGCTATGTCGTGGAGGTCGATAAGGCAAAACTCACCGCCGCGCCGCATTTCGACAACGATTCCTGGCCCGATCTCAACAACACCTGGTACGAGAAAAACGGAAGCTACTACGGTCTCACTGGCAAAACGGGTAAGAAGCTGGTCCGTTACAGCAAAGTGAATGGCGTGGAGCTCTACGACCAAAAGGGAGAGGAAATCGGCAACATCAAGGATGTGCTCGTCCACCCAAACTCCGGCAAAGTAGCTTATGGCGTCCTCTCGCTCGATAAGTGGCCGAGCGTGGGCGACAAGATGACGACTGTCCCCTGGACTCTCATCCGGCAGAGCGAGAAGGCGACAACCGGCTTCGTCGTCAATGTCGATAAGTCGAAGCTGGAGAGCGCCCCGCATTTCGAGACCAACGCCTGGCCCGACTACAGCGATCCGGAGTGGAATACGACCACCTACGGTTACTATGGGGTGAACCCATATTGGACATCGCCTTACACCTATTGAGGATCGACTGAGAAATCCGGCAAAGCGCGATCGGCTGAAAAGCCTGAAATGAATCTAAGTCTCGGCCACAGTCGCCGCGAGATCATGACGCGACCTCGCCGTGGGCGCGGCGGCGGCCCTCGGGCGGGCTTTGCTCAAAAGCGGCTGGCGCGCGACGACCGGGAGGGAACCACCTCGGAATCCCGATGCGGACGATGCGACCTGGATCGAAGCGCTCGTCTGGGCGGTGGTGACGGGCGCCTTGGTCGGAATCGCGCGCGCGCTTTCCCGCAAAGGAACCAGTTCCGTCAGGCGCTGGTGGTCCTGATCGCCTCCTCAGTTTCAGTTTCGCTGAGACTTGGCGGTCGCTCCGGCTCTAATCGGTTAGACGGCACCGCTTCTTCTGGGGGATAAAACAATTCTGCTGCCGCACTATAGTCTTACGACCACGAATTACGCCTGCGCGCGATTCGGATGTTCACACCTTCACCGACATAGCTACTTATGACTCCACTCACACCCGACTTCCGCGCCGCGCTCGCCGATGCGCAACCGCCTTGCCTCTCGCTCTATCAACCGACCCACCGGCATCATCCGCAGAATCAGCAGGACCCGATTCGCTTCGGAAATTTGCTCAAGGAATTGGAGCAATCGCTTCAGCAAAAATATCCCGCGGACGAAGTTGCCCAACTGCTCAAGCCATTCCAAACCCTCGCCGGGGACGCGCAGTTTTGGAATCACACCCGCGATGGGCTGGCGGTCTTTGGCGCGTCGGGACTTTTCCAGGTTTTCGGAACTCAGCGGCCGCTCCCCGAACTCGCGGTGGTGGCGGAAAGTTTCCACACCAAACCGCTCCGCCGCCTCTTGCAAACTGCCGATCGTTATCAGGTTCTCGGCTTGACCCGCGACGCGATCCGGCTCTTCGAAGGAAACCGTGATGCGCTCGATGAGATCGACCCCGCTCCCGGGGTGCCGCGCACCTTGACCGATGCACTCGGCGAAGAGTTGACCGAGCCGCACTCGACCGTGGCATCCTACGGCGGAGACGCTGGCGCCGGCGGCGGCGCGATGCACCACGGCCACGGCGGGAAAAGCCCGGAAGTGGAGATCGATGACGAGCGGTTTTTCCGCGCGGTCGATCGCGCGATCACCGAGCACCACTCGCAGCCCTCCGGGTTACCTTTGATCCTCGCGGCGCTGCCAGAGCACCAGGCGCTCTTCCGGGAGGTGAGCACGAATTCCGCGCTCACCGAAAACGGCATCACGAAAAATCCCGACGCCCTCTCGATCGAGGAACTGCGCGACCAGGCGTGGGAAATTTTGGAGCCGCAATATCGCGCCCGGCTCGAGAAGTTAAAGGAAGACGCCGCCTACGCCAGCTCGCAAAAGCAGGGCAGCGACGATCTCGACGAAGTCGCCACCGCGGCCGCGGCCGGTCGCGTCGGAACGCTCCTGCTCGAAGCGGGCCGGCGCCTCCCCGGCCGGCTCGATCCGCAAACCGGGCAGGTGCAAAGGGGCGATCTCGACGACCCGCAGGTGGACGACATGCTCGACGACCTGGCCGATCTGGTCGCCGAAATGGGCGGCGAAGTGGTGGTGGTGCCGGCCGAAGAGATGTCCGGCGAGACCGGCCTGGCTGCGGTCTATCGTTATTGACGTCGACGGGCTCGGCTTGGAGGCCGCCGCTCCGTGATCGGTCTTCCTCCAGAGGGCGATTGCGCGTGATGACAAACGAGGGATCGATCGCTTGACCCATTGAGAGACCGTTGAAAAACTCGAAGGTGACGATTCGTCCACAGATTTCGCAGATTTCCACAGAGAAACCCATCAGTAAGCTCCCCGGAAATCTGTGTTCATCTGGGAAATCTGTGGACTATTTCAACAGCCTCTTAAGCCACAGAGTTTTGCGTAAATGAAAAGGAAATACGTCTCTTGTGCGTGCCGGCGACGTTTTCCAAAGTAGAAACGAGCGCTTTCGCGACGCGCGGCGCGCAAAAGCCGTCGTGCCACGGCGGCCTTTGCTCACGAGGCGAATCTCGTTTAGCCCATTCTGGAGAAAACGCCGATGTGCCCTTGATGATGCCAATTACCGACTCGCACCAAACCGGAGTAATCCCGGACTTGATGACCGATGAAGCCCCGAGCGGCACTCCGGCCTGGAAGCAGATCGTCATCAGATACCAGCAACCTTCCTTGTGGCGTGCCCTCTGGCAGCTCGTCAACACACTCGTTCCTTA
>JACCZO010000068.1 GCA_013695925.1 Chthoniobacterales bacterium | reverse complement strand
CTTCTGGTATGAGTCATACTTGGACGCCGCTACGCTCGCGCTCGTTCAGCAACAGACTCTGGGGGCGATGATTAAAAACAACACCAGCATCGCCAGCGAGATGCAGGATGAAGTCTTCCACGTTCCGGCCCCATAACCGCGCAAGCTCGATGCGGTCGTGGCCAGCCCAAGTTTGAGTAACCCAGTCATCTGTCTGTCCCGGGATGCTTGAATCGTCAGCACCCACGCGTGCACCAGCCAGCCACAGCGTGCACGAGGAGATACTTTCGTTCGGCTCGTAATCTGCGCGTCCCATCCGACGCTCCGCCCACCGGGAGAGCAACGCGTTACGTGACGGAGTTTGCGACGCGACCACCTCGCGCCCCACGGCATGCCGGCTTCGTCCTCGCCGTATCCCGATCAGCTCGCGATCGGTGCCTTCCAGCGCTGGCCGTGCCAGCCCGGCGTGTATCAGCAGGTCTATGTCCCGATCACCTTCACGCTTTCAGGCGCGGAGTTATAGCCGTAGTCGCTGACCCCGGCAAAACCCCTTAGAACTGGAAGTAAATGAAGTGCGAGGTCGCGACACTGCGGATCGTGACGATCCCAAGCAAAAGCAGCACCGCGACGCCAGTCTCGAGAATGAATTGGCCGCGGTTGGTCAGCCGGGCCTCTATCCGCCAACCATCGATCCCGGTGGTGAGCATGTGGACGACCAGCGGCAAAGCATAAATGAAAACGAGCACCACGAAATAGATCGCCATCCGCCATTGCTCGGCACTGGCGGCGAAAGGCGACTGCGCCAGGTCGTGCACGATTTGCGCCAGGTTGCGCTCGCGGAAAAGGAGCCAGCCAAAACACGTGAGGCCGAAGGTGATGGCGACCTTGAGCAGCCAAGGAAGGCGGCGGGTCAGGCCTAACGACTCCAGGAAGCGCTCGGTCAGGATGAGCGCGCCCCAATAGGCGCCCCAGATGACGTAATTCCACGACGCTCCGTGCCAGAGACCACTGATGGTGAAAGTCGCCATCAGGTTAAACGAAGCGCGGGCGACGCTGCAGCGGCTCCCGCCTAACGGAATATAAATGAAGTCGCGCAACCAGGTGGAAAGCGAGATGTGCCAGCGCCGCCAGAAATCGGACGGCGAAGTCGCCAGATAGGGATGATTGAAATTGCGCATGAGATCGATCCCGAGAAGCCGGGCGGTCCCGCGGGCGATATCGGTGTAACCGGAAAAGTCGGCATAAATTTGGACGGCAAAGGCGAAGACGCCGGCCCAGATGATGGGGAAGGAGGCGTCCTGCACGCCGAAGATCTTGTTCGCGACAACGGCGGCGTTGTCCGCGATCACGACTTTCTTGAAGTAACCCCACAAGATGAGCCCGAGCGCGATCCGCCAGGTCTCGGCGTCGCATTTTCGCTCGCTGCGATATTGCGGCAACATGTGCGCGGCCCGCTCGATCGGTCCCGCCACGAGCTGCGGAAAGAAGGTGACATAGAGCGCGTAATCAGGCAGATCGCGGACCGCTTTGATCTTGCCGCGGTAGACATCGACGACATAACCAATCGATTGAAAAGTGTAGAAGGAGAGCCCGGCTGGAAGCGCGAGCCGGAGCGCGTTGCGGATAGGTTCCTCGCCAAAGTGCGTGAGGATGGCGTTGATGTTCTCGAGCGCGAAGCCGTAATACTTAAAGGTCGCGAGGAGCGCGACACTGGCCGTGACGCTGGTGATGAGAAAAACGCGGCGCTGACGCGGGAAACGTTCCATCCCAAGCGCGCAGCTGTAGTCGACGAGAGTCGATGCCCAAAGGGGCAGGAGGAACCACGGATGTTCCCAGCCGTAGAAAATGTAACTCGCGAAAATGAGCAGGAAATTCTGGCCGCGCCGCGGCAGCGACCAATAGAGCGCCAGGACAAGGGCGAAAAACACCAGATAGGTAAGCGAATGAAAGATCATGGCTGGCGCAGGAGCGGGCGCAGTTTCTCGGCGTAAATTTTCGTCGCCTCCGCTTTCGCCCCTTTCCGAATGTGATCGTCGCCCGGCTTCGTATACATCGACTGGTCGGGCTTCCGGTCGTTCGTTAGGTCAACGAAGAGGCACCCCTGGCTTTCGACCCATTGGCGGAGGTCGGCCATGTAACGCTTGATGTCTTCCGGCTGCGGGGTGGTGCCGTCGGGCAGCGGGTAGCGTTTCTCGCGGACGAAGCAGAGCTGGAGTCCGGCCTTCTGCGCGGTCTCGACGATGTGCGGCAGGAAGTTGCGCTTCGGATCGGCGGAAAATTCTTCCGGCTTTTCGCCGCTCACCTCGGCCGATTCGTCCATGATCTCTTCGCGCAATTTCACCGGGTCGAAGATCTCATTCACCCGCCGCCGGAGCGGTCCGATGCTCACCCCGCCGGCCGCGATCCGAAACGCCAGCCGGCTGATTTTTTCCTGCTGGACGTGGCGACGAGTATTGAGCGGGTACAGCCAGTCGATCGCGCGGCCGAGCGCGCTCTTATCTTCTTCGTCGCTCTGCAGAACCGCGCGATAGACCGGCTCTTTCGGATGACGAAGCGATTCGAGGAATCGCCGGTAAGTCGGCGTGGTGCGAAAGGTCGCGTCGGTCAGCATCCGTTCCCGGAAAAAAATGCAGACGAGGCGCGGGTGAACGTCGGCCGCGACGACATGGTTTTTCAGGAGCAGATACCAGGCAGCGGAGGCGGCCCCGCCATTCCAGAGCAGCTCGACACTGCGGACTCCGGTTTCCTTCGCGAAAAGCTCGGGATCGATCGAACCGCCGAGAACCGAATCGCCAATCATCACGACTTCGGGCTGTTTCTTACGCAGGTGATTGATCGGCTTCGGATCAAAATCGCGCCGCGCCGGGATGAGATGCGTGATCAGCGCGGGCAGCAGCACGACAGCTGCCACAAAGATCGTTAGGCGAACGCGCCCGCTCACGCGCCGTCCCGCGTCCGGTGAAACCATTCGACAAAGAGGGGCAGGCCGACTGGCAGCGGCGTGGTCGGTTGATAGCCGAGCAGGCGGCGCGCCTTGGAGATGTCGGCGCAGGTGAGCGGGACATCCCCGGGCTGCTCCGGCAGGCGGTTGATTTGCGCTTTCTTCCCGAGGGCTTCCTCGATCCCCGCGATCAGGTCCTTTAACTGGACGGTCTCGCTTTCGCCGAGATTAAAAATATCGAAGAGCGGTCCGTCGTAGCCTAACGAAGCCATCACTCCCTGGATGATGTCATCGATGTAGGTGTAATCTCGCCGCGTCGTCCCGTCGCCGAATTGATCGATCGGCTGGCCATTCCAAATCCGGCGGGTGAATTGATGAATCGCGAGGTCAGGCCGCTGGCGGGGACCGTAGACGGTGAAGAAGCGCAGCGCGACGATCCGCATTTTGTAGAGGTGCGAATAGGTCGAGCAGAGAAATTCCCCCGCGATTTTAGTCGCGGCGTACGGGCTGACCGTTTGCGTCAGGTGCAGGTCCTCGGAAAACGGAACTGCTTTCGACAGTCCGTAGACCGACGAACTGGAAGCAAAGATGAAGCGTTCAATCCCAACGGCGCGCGCGGCCTCGAGCAGGTGCAGTGTGCCGCCGACATTCGTGTCGTAATAAAGTTGCGGATGACCGATCGAAGGCCGCACCCCGGCGCGCGCTGCGAGATGAATCACGGTCTCGAATTTCTCCGCATGAAAAACGGAATTCACGGCGTGCGCGTCGCGCAGATCGGCCTGGTGGACGCTGATCCTGTCGGCGACAGCTGCGATGTTTCCGCGCTTGATGGCCGGGTCGTAGAAATCGTTAAAATCGTCCAGGATCGCGACCTCGTGCCCCTCGCCGAGCAACTTCTCGACAAGGTGCGACCCGATGAAGCCGGCACCGCCTGTGACGAGAATTTTCATTGCGCGAGGGTAAGGAGGAAGCGATGAGCGGGCAAGGGGAGAACGGCCCGCGCCACGAATCACAAACTACAGAAGTGAACCCGGACCAAAGTACGTTAAAGAGGCACCGCCGGAGCTGGTGGCTTCTGGCGGTGCTGTTTTTCCTCCTCGTTCTTCTGCTTGATCTCGCATTCCGGTTCGGCCCCGAACTGCTGGAGCGACGGAAGTTCGATTCCCATTTCGCGCTTTTTTCGCCGATCGACCTGGCCTCTTTGCCAACGGCGACACGATTCGATTTTCCGATCGGAAGCGAGCACGGGGCGATGGCTTATAACGCCCAGCGCTTCACCGAAAGCCTGCATCTCGGCGACGACCTGAACGGGATCGGCGGCGAAAACAGCGATCTCGGCGATCCGGTCTTCGCGGTCGCCGATGGCCAGGTCGTGACTGCGCGCGAGGGCGGTCCGGGTTGGGGCAACGTGATCATCGTTCTGCACGCCTATCCCGAGAACGGCGTGCGCAGATATGTGCAGTCGTTTTACGGCCACGTGCAAACGATGCTGGTCGCGCCAGGCGAGATGGTGCGTCGCGGGCAGCAGATCGCAACGGTCGGAACAGGCGGCGGAAAATATTGGGCGCATCTGCATTTCGAGATGCGGGAATTTGTCACGCCTTACATCGGCGCGGGTTATCGCAAGGAGACGCGCGGCTGGCTGGACCCGAGCGCGTTTATCGAGGCGCATCGCGGCGCGCCGGATGAAGACGTCGGGCGGTCCGCGCCTTAGCTTAGAGGGCGAATAAAGAGCCGTCCGACGGCGGAGCCCTCTTAGCCTCGACCGGCCGAGATTTTTTCCGGCGCATCGAGCGCTCTCCAAAAATACCAGGCGGCCATCGATCGATACGGCCGCCAGCGCTCGCCGATCGCGAGTAGTTCCTTCGGCTTGGGCAGTTTCTTTTTCCCAAAGGCTTTCGCGTAGCCTTTCTGCACGCCGTAATCGTTGACCGGCCAGACGTCGAGCCGGCCGAGATCGAAGAGGAGGAACATTTCCACCGTCCAACGGCCAATCCCGCGCACGGTCGTTAGGCGGGTGATGATCTCTTCGTCGCTCATCCGCTCGAGCGCGGCCCGCGTCGGGACGGTGCCGTCGAGGGTTTTGGCGGCGAGATCCTTGAGCGCGATTGTCTTGCTCCGCGACAGGCCCGCGCTGCGAAACGTCTCATCCGGCGTGGCGATGATGAGCTCGGGCGAAAACCATTTCCGTTTCGGATACAGCGCCCGGACTCGGCCAAAGATGGTGGCCGCCGCTTTGCCGCTAAGTTGCTGGTAGGCGATCGACTCCGCCAGCGCGTCGAACGGTCGAAGCGATCGATCCCGTTTTACTTCGAAAGGGCGGGCACGCGCGATGAGCTCGGCGAACTTCGGGTGGCTGGCCGCGAGATGCTGCACCGGAGTCAGGCTCGCGCGGGCGGCGGATATTTTGCGGCCAGCTTTTTGATCGTCGTCAGGTTCCGGAATGTGACGGGTTGCCCGACGATTTTTTCCAGCCGCGCCCCGCTGAACTTTGAGTCGCTCATTCTTGTTCGGCATAACCAATAAACTTCTCGATCTCGAAGGTGAAAATCATCTGTTTCGCTCCGCCACGCGATGAGATTTTTCGTGGCCTTGGCGTCCGGTGCCGTAGACAGAAACGCTACCAGGATGGAATGACCCGATTCTTTCTCCGCGGCAGGAGGAAAGGGCCGATAGCTGGAGACCTGCGTCAGCACGGCAGTCGTGCGCAGGAATGTCGCGACTTCAAATCCGAGCGTCTTCTTAAGATGACGCTCGATCTTTTCGCGCAGCGGCTTCTCCTTGGTCGCGCGCGACTCGAAGATGACATTGCCGCTCGCGATAAAGGTTTCGACGGCAGAAAAGCCAAGCGCGGTAAATTCGTCCCGCAGGCGTTCCATGCGGACGGTCCGCCCGCCCACATTGATCGCCCGGAGAAAAGCGAAATAGCGCGCCACGCTCCAGCTCCAGCCTAACGACGACGTCCGCCGCCGCTGCGGCTTCGGCCGCCGGCGTGAAAACCGTTGCGCCGTGGCGCCGGGCCCCTTCTGGAATCGTTAGGCGAGGGTGCCCGCATCGGCCCGCCGGAATTTGCGCGCGGCTCCCGCCTGCCCCGCTCTTCCCGCGGTGGCGCGGCCGCTTCGTAATCGAAACCGTCCGCCCGTTTCCGAACAATCCCCCGCCCGATAAACCGTTCGAGCGAGCGGAGCGCGCCATGATCCTCCGGCGTGATGAAACTGATCGCATCGCCGACCGCGTGGGCCCGGCCGGTGCGTCCAATGCGGTGCACGTAATCTTCAGAATGCATCGGGAAGTCGTAATTCACGACGTGCGAGATGCCGTCCACATCGATCCCGCGCGCCGCGACGTCCGTGGCGACCAGCACTCGCACCTTGCCCGATTTGAAATCCTTCAAGGCGCGCAGGCGCTGATTTTGGGAGCGATTGGAGTGGATCGTTCCCGTTTTTACTCCACTGCTCTCCAGCCGGCGCGCCACCCGGTCGGCACCGTGTTTGGTCCGGGTAAACACGAGGACGGTATCGAAATCTGGATCGGCCAGAAGATGCTGCAGGAGCGCGGGCTTGAGGTGAGAACGCACTTCGTAAACCAGTTGCGTGACCGTCTCGGCGGGATTCGCGCGGCGACCGATCTCGATCACTTTCGGCGAACGCTGGAACTCGTGGGTCAGCGCCTCGATCTCGCGCGAGAGCGAAGCCGAGAACATGAGCGTCTGCCTTTGCCTGGGCAGTGCCCTGACGATCTGCTTGATCTGCGGCAAAAAGCCCATGTCGAGCATGCGATCGGCTTCGTCGAGGACGAGAAATTCGACCCCGGAAAAATTGGTATAACGCTGCTCCATTAGGTCGATCAAGCGGCCCGGGGTAGCGACGACCAATTCGACGCCCGAACGGAGCGCCTCGATCTGCGGACGTTCGCTCACTCCGCCGAAAACAGTCGCCATGCGAAGGGGCAAGTGCCTCGCATAAGCGCGGACGTTTTCCTCGATCTGCACGACAAGCTCGCGCGTCGGGGCGACGATCAACGCCTTCATCCCGCGCCGTTTTCCATCCGCGGCCACTTGGGCAAGTTTCGTTAGGATAGGCAGGACAAAAGCAGCGGTCTTACCGGTGCCAGTCTGAGCGATACCAATGACATCGCGACCGGCCAGCACCTCCGGGATGGCAGCCGCCTGAATGGGCGTGGGTTCGGTGTAACCAGCTTCCTGGATGGCTTTAAAGATGCGGTCGTCGAGACCGAGAGAGCGAAATGGCACAGTCGCCGACTATCGGCGAGATACCCACAATGACACGCGATCTTTTCCGCAGTTACTGCGGGACGATCTTGTAGGAGGTGTTAAAGACGAGCGGCCCGTTATCGGTCGCGACCGTAAAAGTCAGCGCTCCACTCTTGCGGCCGGCGGGGGTGGCCCTGGCGGTGATCTTGTGCTTCAGGTCGCTGTGATTCGCCTTTGCCTCACCCACAAAACTGGTCACGCCGCCCTCGAGCATCTGCTGCAGTTTCGGCTCCGACACTTCAATGATGAGACGGCCGTTTTCGTTTTTGAAAAAATAAGGGATTACTTTGATCCGATAATCGCCGACGTAGTTCGACCCGCTGCGACTGAGCGGATTGACAGCGAGTTTAGCGGTGCCGCCCGCGAGGCGGCTCGAACTCGGTTCGATCACCAGCTTCGCTGCTGTCGGGGCCGGTGAGGCCGACGGATCAGCCATCCCAGGCGCGGGGAGCCAAGCGGCGAGGCCCGTGGCCACGAAAAGGAGGGCACTGCCTGCACTGATCATTTGTGTCTTCATACTTTTGCCGACTCGGGTTACGCTCGTTTGAACAACGGATCCCGCCTCCACACTGGCGCGATCGGCGGGCAATAAACACGGGAAACGCGTATTGCCACCTGTCCGCAGATTATTTTCCCACAATAAAAGGCCGCGGCCTCGCGCGATGCGCACTCCATTCCACGGAGTCGCATCAACGCGAGAAATGTCTCCTCGTAAAACCAGTGTTTGCCCTTTTGCGTAGGAAACGTCTGACAGACTTGCCTTGCCTTGGGCCGGGCTGCAGCCGTGTCCACCGGGAGGAGACAGGCTGGGTCGTGCGCCGTTGCGGGTCCCAGCAACGTCCGGAATTGGCGCCGGCGTTTGATCCGAATAAGTTCGCCCATGACCAGCGCGCAAAAGACTGCGGTCGAGAACTTTCGCCGATTGCACGACCAAGGCTGTTTCGTCCTGCCAAATCCATGGGACGTGGGGACGGCCATTTACCTCCAGCATTTGGGCTTCAAGGCACTCGCCACCACTTCGGCGGGATTCGCCTTCAGCCGGGGTAGACCGGATGGCGGCGTCCCCCGCGACGAAATGCTCATGCACATTGGCGAGGTTGTCGCTGCCACGCCGCTTCCCGTCAACGCCGATTTCCTCAATGGCTTTGCCGACGATCCGGAGGAAGTGGGAGATAATGTCACGCGCTGCATCGCAACGGGGGTGGCCGGGCTTTCGGTCGAAGATTCAACGGGAAAAACGGATCAGCCGCTCTACGATAAAGATCTTGCCCTCACGCGCCTCCGGGCCGCCCGAGCCGCGATCGATGTTTCCCAGAGTGAGGTCCTCCTCACCGGTCGTTGCGAGGCCTACCTCGTGGACCACCCGGAACCCTTGCCGACGGCCCTTTCGCGCCTCGTAGCCTACGCCGAAGCGGGAGCCGATTGCCTTTATGCGCCGGGAATGACCGACCCGGCAGAAATCGCCGAGGTCGTTAGGGCGGTCGCGCCCAAGCCGGTGAATGTTCTCGTCGCCGGCTTCAATTCGCATCTCTCGCTCGCCGAGCTGGCCGATCTGGGAGTGCGACGCATTTCAGTCGGCTCCGGGCTGGCGCAGGCCGCCTGGGGCACATTCATCAGGGCCGCGCGGGAAATCGCGCACGAGGGCCGTTTCGAGAGCCTTGCCGGGGCGGCCCGAGGCGACGAATTAAACGATCTCTTTTCCAAACCGCAAAAATAAGTTAACAACCAACCGCGATGTTTGCTCCCGCCGACTACGAGCTGCGGCCCCTGACGGCCGACGATGAACCGCTCTTGTGGGAGATGCTTTATCAGGCCCTCAGCCCGCCGGACGCCGAAGCTCCTGCGCGCGATATCGTTCAGCGCCCGGAATACGCTCGTTTCGTCGAAGGCTGGGGCCGGCCGGCCGATTGCGGCTACGTCGCGCACGACAAGAACGAACGCACCCTCCTCGGCGCAGTCTGGCTGCGGACGCCGGTGGAAGGCGAGCCCGGCGAAGATCCGGCCGAACTGGCGTTTGCCGTCCGGGAAGGCCATCGCAAACATGGAATTGGCGCTTCCCTCCTAACCCAAATGGTTCGGGCGAATCCGCGATTCTCGGCGGTTTTGTTACACGTCGGGGCCCACAGCCCGGCGGTGCGGCTCTTTGAGCGATTCGGTTTTGAAATCGCCAGCCAGGAGGCGCGGTCGGTCGTGATGCGCCGAGCGATCTAGATGTCGGCGCCGGTAAAGAGCGAGCAGGCCGAGCGTGCGCGCACCATTCTGCACGAGTGGGTCGAGTCGGAAAGTTTGCGCCGACATTGCTACTCGGTCGCCGATTCGCTCCGTCATTTCGCGGCGACCAGCGGCGGCGATCCCGACCTTTGGGAAGCGGTCGGCCTCCTCCACGACATGGATTACGAGCGCCACCCGAATCTCGAACAATCGCCGGAGGACGGTCATCCCTTCGTCGGCGTTGCCTGGCTGCGTGCGCAGGGTTGGAGCGAAGAAGTGTGCCGGGCAATTCTTTCGCATGCGGACTACGCGGGCGTAGAGCGCGTCACTCCCCTCGAGAAAACTCTCTACGCGGTCGATGAGCTAAGCGGTTTCGTCATGGCGGTGGCGCGGGTCCGGCCGTCCCGGAGCGTGCACGAAGTGAACGTCGCCTCGGTCAGGAAAAAGATGAAAGACAAAGCCTTCGCCCGCGCCGTGAATCGCGACGATATCGTGCGAGGCGCGGCCGAGCTCGGACTCCCCCTGGAAGAAGTGATGGCGGGAGTGATCGCCGCTCTGCAGGCCGACGCCGAACGGCTCGGGCTCGCCGGGGATCGTTAGGCGGAGAGGCGTTCGTTTCGTGAACTCGAATTTCGAAATCGTCGCAGCGCACAATCTCCCCCTGGGCCGCACAGGCTGCCACCTTCAGCGAGGCCTTTGAGAGTTACGTCGGCGGATCTTTTGCGATGGATGCGGCCGGGCTCGGCCGTTTCATTTGTCTCCAGGGAGCGGATCTTTGTTACAGCAGTTTCGCACGTAACCAGACCGGTCTTTGCGGCTTCGGCTACATCGCGCGCACCGGCGACCTTGCCCGGCTCGCCCGCCTGGGCGTGGTGCCGTCGGCGCGCCGCACTGGCATTGCGCGCGGCTTGCTCCTCCATCTTCTCGAGGAAGCGAGGGCGCGGCGCGATCGGATGATGGTGCTGGAAATGATCGAGCAAAATCCCCGGATTTTCCCGCAGCGTTCGGCCGTTGCCGGTCTAAAAATATACGGGAATATGTATACGGGAATATGTGTTTATGCGAACGACGGTCGATTTACCGCGAGAGCTGGTCACGGCCCTGAAACGCCAGGCAGTCGAAGAAGGGATTTCGTTTAAAGCGATTTCCAATCGCGCTCTGGCGCGAGGGTTTGGTCGGGTCGCACGCCCCTTTTCCAGGGACATGGAAGGTATCCAGCTCGCGAAGCGGAGACAAACCCACGAGAAATTCTGATCATCATGCTCACAACGCTTGAGATCTCCGATCACATCCTGAAGAAGGCGAGGCATCGTGCGCTGACCGAGGGCGTGCCGCGAGCGTGTTCGCTTTCTCTTTTCGGCGCCTAGAAGCCATCTCATAAATGGCGGCAGGCTCTCTCGTCCTCCTCCTCGTCCTCGAACTTCCTCTGAAAAAACGAGGACGACGAGGACGAGGACAAGCAGGAATCGACGTTGAGCATTTGTGAGATGACTTCTAGTCGAGCTGCCCAGCGCGGCGGGCTGTGCAATCCCGCCATCCAATCTGTGAAATCCGTGTCATCCGTGGTTAAAAAATCCGAGCGGAAGACTTGGTGTGTTTAGTGGTCCACTACAGAATGCGCGGATAACGCGGATGGGGAAGAAACAGCGCAAGCGTACTGGCCTCTCTTCTCGGGCGTGTCGAGCTGCGTAGGGCGGGGCAGCCTGTCCAATCCGCCACCTGATTCGCGCCACCCGCGTCCTCCGTGGTCAGATTTTCTGCTCTAACTCGCCCTTGCTGCTTTGTGAATAACTGTTAATAACTTCCCGACTCACTTGGAATGAGAATCCTCTTTGCCCTGCTTGCCGTCGCGGTTGCCTTGTCGTTAAGCGGGTGCGGCACCACCCGCAGTTTGCCGGCTTTCGAGCGGCCACTGGCCAAGGCCGAATTCCAGCAGGTCCGCACAACCGCTTACACGCACACGGAGTCGGATCACCAGCAGTATGGCAACCGCACCGCCCTTGGCGGCGTGCTCCGACCCGCGCCTGTGCCGGTCGTGCCCCGCGCCATCCCGCTCGCACCGCAGAATGTTTTTCGCGGGCCGGGAACAAGTTACCAGCCGGTTGCCTACGTGACTCGCCTCCAGCCATTCCAGGCAGATGGTTTTTCCGATCAAACCTACGGCAGCGCCGCGGCCGACTGGGCGCGCTGGCCCGCGGGCACGATTTTTCGCGTGCTTTCAACCGGGCAACTTTACCGGGTGGAAGATTACGGCTGGGCGCTTTCCGGCCGGAACACGATCGATCTCTACATGGCGACTCCGGGCGAGATGAATCGCTGGGGCGTGCGGAATGAAATGATCCAAGTCGTGCAATGGGGCGACCCGGAAGCGAGCCATCGCCGGCTCGCCCGGCACACGAAGTATCGCCACATCAAGCGGATGGTGCTGGAACTCGAAGGGAAACACCGGGCCGCGGCAAATTTGGATTAAGGACGCGAAGCCTCTCCCTCCGGGGAGCACGGGGCTGTCAGCCCGTCGCATGGGGCGAGGCTCGCCCATGCATAGGGCGCGCAGCGCAATCCCATTTCCCACTTCTCGTTAGGCGCCACGCTGCGGAAGTCCGGCGCAGACTGCGCCGAACGACGGGCTAACAGCCCGCGCTCCCCCGAATGGTCGCCGCGGCGCGCGAGTTGGGCCAGTTGCCCAGATTTCCCGATTCCTCCATCTTTGACCCCAGATGCGAGGGCTGGAGGTCAACTTGATTGTGCCGGATCTCTGGCAACAGGAAGCGGTCCGCGCGCTCCAAGCCGGGCAGGACGTCGTCGTGCACGCCCCGACCGGGGCGGGCAAGACTTACATCTTCGAGCTGCTCTATCCCTCGCTCAAAGGACAGGCCGTTTTTAC
>JACCZO010000050.1 GCA_013695925.1 Chthoniobacterales bacterium | reverse complement strand
GTCGGTCCTCCTTTCAAGCAGGGGAAGAACTTCACCGAATCGATGCTGAAAGGCGATCCGGGCATGCCCGGCCTGCTCCGGGGCGCGTTCACGGACGCGGTCGAAAGCTTTGTCCCGCACAAGGAGTGAAGCGGTGGTCTGGGTAGCGCACGCGTCTCGTGTGCTGGCGACGGTGTTCCACCGTCGCGAACTTTCATTACCGCTAAGTCTTCTCCGACAGCCGTCGATCCCAAGCAAAGTTAGTCGCGCTGGAACAGCGCAACCAGCACGCGAGACGCGTGCGCTACCCGGATGAACGCTGCGGTCATTGAGAAATTGGCCGTCTCGGCCTGCAAAATCCCAACCGACCAACCGGAGAGCGACGGCACCTACGAGTGGGACAGCACCACCATCGTGCTCGTGGAAGCGGAAGCGGACGGGAAACATTCGTTAGGCTACATGTCGCCGCGGCGCGCGAGGCGATCGGCGACGAGGCGGATTTATTTGTCGACGCCAACGGCGCTTAGTCTCGCAAACAGGCGCTGGAGCTGAGTTACGGCTTTTCCGAGCTCGCTCCCGACAATGATAAGGAATTACGATTATGGAAACACTCGCACGCATCCGTAACGAGGTCCTGACGCGGGATAATGCGTGGGCCGCGTTCACTTTCGTCGCGGTGATCGCAGGCGCTGCGCTCAGCCGCAATTTCCTCAAGTCAGGCTGGCGCAAAACGACCGGCACAGAGCCACCCCTGAATCCACACTGGGAGGAGACGAACTGGATCCGGGCGCTGACCTGGGGAGTTCTGACGGGAGCGCTGGGGGGTAATACGCGCGCTGTCTCGCATGGGTGCCAGCTCCTTCCGCGAGAAGTGGAGCTAAGCCGGAAGCTTCATTTTCCGAGCGCGGCGGTGAAGACGAGAGCGGCCGCGACTGGCGATCGCGCCTAAAGCAGGGTAGAGAAGCGTTTGGCGAATTCGATGGCTTACGCTTCTTTTTCTCAATTTCTCAACGTGCTGGAAAAGGCCGGGGAGTTGAAATGCATCTCCGTTCCGGTTCAAACGGAGCTGGCGATCGCCGAGTGGGTCGATCGCGAAATGAAATCGCCGCACGGGGGCAAAGCGCTGCTTTTCGAGCAGCCGCTGATCGATGGACAGCTCTCGAAATTCCCCGTCGCGATCAACACGATGGGTTCGGAGAAGCGGATGGCACTGGCCCTCCAGGTCGAGAGCATCAGCGATCTTGCCCAGGAAATTTCGCTCATCCTCAAGGCGAAACCGCCGACGGATCTGCGCGAAGGGTGGAGCCTGCTCAAACAGGGGATGAACCTGCTCCACGCTCGGCCAAAGCACGTCAAAAACGCGGCCTGCCAGGATGTAGTGCACCGTTTCGACGGTGCAACCGCCCGCAACTTATCGTTAGGCGAACTGCCGATCCTGCGATGCTGGCCGCAGGACGGCGGACGCTTTATTACCTTGCCTAACGTTCACACGCGCGATCCGGAGACCGGTGCGCGCAACTTGGGGATGTATCGGATGCAGGTTTACGATGGGCTAACCACGGGGATGCACTGGCAGGTGCACAAGGTCGGGGCGCGCCACGGCAAGCTCTACTACGAGCGCAACGAGCGGATGCCGGTCGCTGTCACGCTGGGAGGAGACCCCGCCTACACTTTCGCCGCCACCGCTCCGCTCCCGGATGGGCTCGACGAGATTCTCTTCGCCGGTTTCGTGCGCAAGAAATCAGTCGAGTTGGTCAAATGCCTGACGAACGACCTGGAAGTGCCGGCCGACGTCGATTTCGTGCTTGAAGGCTACGTCCAGCCGGGCGAGACGCGGCCGGAGGGCCCCTTTGGCGATCACACCGGTTTCTACACTGCGGTCGAGGACTACCCCGTTTTTCACCTAACGGCCATCACGCATCGGCGCGAGGCCGTTTATCCGACCACGATCGTCGGCATTCCGCCGATGGAGGATTTCTATCTCGGCTCGGCCAGCGTGCGGATTTTTCTGCCCGTATTCAAAATGAACTTCCCCGAGATTGTCGACATGGCGTTGCCGGCGGAAGGCGTTTTCCACAACCTCGTCTTCGTTAGCATCCGCAAGCAATACGCCTACCAGGCCTTCAAGGTGATGCACGGGCTCTGGGGCATGGGGCAGATGATGTTCAGCAAATACATCGTGGTGGTGGATGAAGATTGCGACGTGCACAACACGAGCGAAGTGCTTTTTCGGATGTGCGCCAACACCGATCCGAAACGCGACAGCACTATCATCACCAACCCGAGCGACTCGCTCGACCACGCCCCCAGCGTGCAGAATGTCGGCTCCCACATGGGCCTCGACGCGACCCGCAAACTCGCCGGCGAAGGCTACACCCGCGGCTGGCCCGAGCTAGTCCGGATGGACAATGCGACCCGCAAGCTGGTCGACGAGCTGCGAAAGCAATCGGAGGTCAGGCATCTTGCCTGACTCGGCCGTTAGGCTTCCAGCCTGACGCAGGGACGGCGCGACAACCTTGCAAAAATCGCCCGCCTAACGAGATACCCATCCCAGCGCATAGAGGTCGAAAACCATGATGTCGTCGGCCGAATGAGGCTGGAAGCCTGACCTCCGCAGCAAACCGGGCACGCACGCCCCCCGCCCGCGGACGTCAGGGCTTGCGAAAAACCCCGCCGGTTGAGGGGTCGCGCACGAGGGCGCCGGGCGGCACGCCACGCACGTCAATGACGTTGTGGTTTCCGTACGGGCTGTAAACGTAGCCGGGGGTTCCGGTGCGCTTCGCATAAGGATAACCACCGGGAGGCGCATGATAATAGCGGGCCTGGTCTTCCTGGATCGCCGCGCCGACCAGCGCTCCGGCGAGCGCGCCCGCGCCCGCGCCGATCGCCGCGCCGCGGACTCGACCGGTAGCTGCCCCGCCGATGATTGCACCCGTGGCTGCGCCAAAGCCGGCGCCCTGGCCAACCGGCGTTTCGCACGAACTCAGGCTAAAGGCCATGGGCAATAAAATCGCGGCCGAGACCGCTGGGATAAAATACTTTTTCATAATGCTTTAGATTCGAACATTAAACTTACGACGGATGCGTCGGCGCGCTATTCAAAAAAACCTCCCGCGCTTCCGGTCCGACCTGTTTGCAACGGACAGCCCTGTAGCGGCGATCTGTGACCGCCGACCCGCGTCTAGTTGAATCAACCGGCCCGCGTCGCTTCGTATTCGCTGAAGAGTCCGATCGCAACGCGCCGCTCCACTTTCGTGAAGCCCGCGGCGCGGAGCGCGTCCGTGATCGTCTCTGGCGGCACCACCGTTTCCATCGTGTCCCAATAATAATACATCATCTGCGCAGCCTCCCGGCTCCGCGTGGAAACTCGGACCACAAAGGGCAGCGTGTATTTGAAGTACGCTCGCAGAAACCAGCGTGCCGCAGCGCTGCGCGGGAGGGTGAGTTCCAAAATGAGCGCCTTCCCTCCTGGCCGCAGCACCCGTCGGTACTCGCGAAACGCTGCCTCCAGATCGTCCACATGACGAAGCGCAAATCCCATCGTCAGAAAATCGTAGGACTCATCGGGCAACGGCATCGCCTCCGCGGCGGCCTGGATGTGTTCGCAGCCCAGCGTCTTCCTCGATTCCGCCAGCATCCCGGCGCTCGGCTCGAGACAAGTCATAAGCCGCTCATCTCCGATCACGTCTCGAATCGCGCGCGCCGTCGGTCCCGTGCCGCTGGCCACA
>JACCZO010000043.1 GCA_013695925.1 Chthoniobacterales bacterium | reverse complement strand
AATCGTGAAGGTGGCGCGATCGTCCAGTTCGCCTAACGACGTGATGGTTTGATATTTGCCGGAGGCGAAGAGGTGCGCATACGGGTCGAGCGGATGACCGGTGACGTAGAAGCCCAGTAGTTCCTTTTCGTAGGATAACTTCTCGCGCTCGCTCCACTGCGCGTAGTCCCGATTTCTGGGCGTGATCGCCGCCGGTGGAAGATCGCCAAAGAGCGACACCTGCCCAACGGCGCGGTCGCGATGCGCGGTGGCGGCGGAGGCCAGCGTCTCCTCGATGCAGGCAAAGAGTTCCGCGCGATCGCGTCCGAGAAAATCAAAGGCGCCGGCCTTGACCAGGCTTTCGAGGATCTTGCGATTCGCGATCCGGGAATCGACCCGGCTGCAAAAATCTTCCAGCGAGGTGAAGTCCCCTCCCCGTTCCCGCTCCGCGATTGCCGCGGCCATCGCGCCTCCCCCGACGTTCTTGATCGCCGCCAGGCCGTAGCGGATGGCCATTCCGCGGTCGTTAGGCTCCGGGGTAAACTTCAGGCTGCTCCGATTCATATCCGGCGGCAGGATGGGAATTCCCATTCGTTTACACTCCCCGACGAAAAGCGAAATTTTATTGTCAGTCTTGCTGATCTCGTTGCTTAACAAACCGGCCATGAACTCGACCGGGTAATGTGCTTTGAGATACGCCGTCTGATAGCTGATCACGCCGTAGGCCGCGCTGTGGCTTTTGTTGAATCCGTAGCCGGCAAATTTTTCCAGGAGATCGAAAATCGGGCTCGCTTTTTTCTCCGGGATCTTGTTCGTTCGCGCGCAGCCCGCAATGAAATTGGCGCGCTCCTTCGCCATCTTCGCCTTATCCTTTTTGCCCATCGCGCGGCGCAGTAAATCGGACTGGCCTAACGAATAGCCAGCCAACAGATTGGCGGCAGCCGTCACCTGTTCCTGGTAAATCATGACGCCGTAGGTGTCGGCGCAGACCTCCTTGAGAAGCGGATGCTCGTAGCGGATTTTCTTCAGGCCTTTCTTGCGCTGGATGTAATCACCGATCAGGTCCATCGGGCCGGGCCGGTAGAGTGCGATCAAGGCCATGATGTCGTCGAGCTTTTGCACGTTCATCTGCTTCGAGACGCTGGTCATCCCGCTCGATTCCATTTGGAAAAGGCCGATCGTTTCGCCGCGATTGAAGAGGGCGAAGCTCTCCGCGTCATCCAGTGGGATGTTCGTGAGCGAAAAGTCCGCCTCGTGCTCGCGAATCAACGTCAGCGTGTCCTCGATCACGGTGAGTGTTTTGAGCCCGAGAAAATCCATCTTCAGCATTCCGAGATCGGTCAGCGGTCCCATTGCGTACTGGCTCACGATATCGTTGCCCTTCGCGTCGCGGCAGAGCGGGACGTATTCCGATAAATCGCGATCGCCGATCACGACCCCGGCAGCGTGCACCCCGGCGCCGCGCGAGAGGCCTTCGAGCAAACCGGCGTATTCCCAGAGTTGGCGGGTCGCCGGTTCCGTCTCGATCGCGCGTTTCAGGTCGGGCGTTTTCTCGGCCGCCTGGGCGAGCGTAATGTTCAACTCGTTTGGGATCATCTTCGCGAGGCGGTCGCAATCGGCGTAGCTCAGGCCCATGACGCGGCCGACATCGCGCACCACGCTCTTCGCTTTCAGTTTGCCGAAAGTGATAATCTGCGAGACGCGCCGCTCGCCGTATTTTTGCCGGACATACTCTAGCACCTCGCCACGTCGCGCTTCGCAAAAATCGACGTCGATGTCCGGCGGCGAAACGCGCTCGGGATTGAGGAATCGCTCAAATTGCAAACCGAATTTGAGCGGATCGATGTCGGTAATTTCAAGGACGTAGGCGATGAGCGAACCGGCGGCGGAACCGCGCCCCGGACCGACTGGAATGCCATGTTCTTTCGCGAAATGGATGAAGTCCCAAACGATGAGAAAGTAGCTGACGAAGCCGGTCTTCTCGAGGACGGCGATCTCTTTGTCGTAGCGAGCACAAATCTCGGGGTCGTTGGCGCCGCGCTCGCCGAACCGTTTGCGCAGGCCGGCCTTGCAGAGCTCGCGCAAGTATTGCTCGCGTGTCTGGCCCGCGGGCGGTTCGTATTCCGGAAACTTCGAAGTCCCGAATTCCAGCTTGAGATCGCAGCGCTCCGCGATCGCGATGGTGTTCGAAATCGCTTCCGGGTGATCCGGAAAAAGCGCGTGCATTTCCTCGGCGCTTTTGAAATAAAGCTCCGGGGTGTAACGCATACGCTTTTCGTCCTGCACCATTTTCTGGATGCCAATGCAGATCATGACGTCGTGCGCTTCGTGATGGCTGCGCTCGAGAAAATGGACATCGTTCGCCGCGACCAACCCGAGACCGAACTCGCGTGCGATCGTGGGCAAAGCCGCGTTGCATTTCCGCTGCGCCTCGAGGCCGTGATCGTGCAGTTCGAGAAAGAAATTTTCCGCGCCCAGGATGTCGCGATAGGTCGCCGCGCTGGCCCGCGCTTTGTCGAGCTGATTCGCCTGGATGGCCATGTTGATCTCGCCCTTGAGGCACGCACTCATCCCAATCAATCCCTCGGAGTGCGCGGCGAGCAGTTCCTTGTCGATCCGCGGCTTGTAATGCATCCCTTCGAGATGGGCGGTCGACATCAGCCTAACGAGGTTGCGATAACCGGCCTCGTTGCGCGCGAGGAGGGTGAAATGATTGGCCGCATCGCGCTGTGAACTCGGACGGTCTTTGATCGAACCTGGCGCGATGTAAGCCTCGACACCGATGATCGGTTTGATCCCGGCGCTCGTGGCCGCTTGATAAAATTCAATCGCCCCAAAGAGGTTGCCGTGATCGGTAATCGCAACCGCCGGCATCTTCAGGGCGGCAGCTTTCTCCATCAACTGCTTCATCCGCACCGCGCCATCGAGCAGCGAATACTCGGTGTGGAGGTGCAGATGAACGAAGGAGTCGGCGGGCATGCGCTGTCACTATAAACTTCGTGTCCGGCATGCGGCAAATCTGCGAAGCGAAATGCCGATTTCTTGCGGTTCGCTTGCTGCCCTCGCCGAGCGCCAGGTGGGGATAATGCGCACGTTCCGGGGGAGACTCGCGTTGGGAAACCGTGTGACCTGTCGTCGGATAACCGAGCGGGGGCGATGAAACGAACATGCGACGCCTTGGGCGGTGTGTCCGCGATGCGGAACTCTTGAGATTGTGCTGCGTGGACCAAGTCGCGACAACTCTGTTATTCGGTAAATAAAGCCTGCTTCTCATCAACCGCTTTGAGCAGCAAATCGTCGGCAGCTTTCGCTGCCAGCCCTCCCGACCACACGAACCACGGGGGGAACACCTCAAAAGCAAACGTCATTTCGCACTCGCTCCTTCCGGCTGCTGAAATTGCCCGATCTAATTCCCTTTCGAACCAACGCAGATCATACATTTTTGGCTCCGCTTCGCGTTCGTCTTTGTAGAAATCCAGAGGCGCTAAAACCCTCAGCGCTATCCTTTTTGCTTTCAACAACTGCCGGTCGGAATAGCTGGGAATCCACGAACGGCGGGCGCGCAGGTAGAACAACGCATTTCGTAGGATTTCAAAGGCGGCGAATACTGGAGTGTCCGACCCGACCTTTAGTTCAATCAATTCGAACTCCTCGTTGCTGCACCGACGAATCAAGTCGATGTGGCAGCCGCTTCGGGGCGTAAGATCTCCGGAGACAGTTGCGCACTTGTTAAACCAATCGTCACGATGAGCATTCTTCATTGCCTTAATAATGCGCCGTTCCAAAACCTCCTCTCGTAACAATTGCGTATCTTTGTACGCATCACGTCGCCGGAGCTCCCAGTTCTTGTCGGAAACGCCCCTGTATCTGGTCCGCTCTTCAATATTTTGTTCGAGCCTTGCAATAAGCGCTTCCATATCGAAATTGGCTGGGCGACGCTCGCACAAGGATTCACAAATTTTGTTTAAGGACATGCCTGCATCTTCCCCAGGGAAATGGCTCAGAGAGAAACGCAGAGCATCGTTGATGAGCGCATTAATACCTACTGGCCGTTTCGATTTCGATTGCATCTCAGACGCGTAGCGTTTGGCCGTCCGCGAGGCAAATGCAATTCGGAAACCGGCTGGCGAATTCCCGGGGAAGATTGGTGTGGATCGGGATAATTATTTGGGGCGCAAGCGCAGTCAAAAACGAGAATAGGTCCTCGCGATGCGCATGGCCGCTTGCGTGGCAATCTTGAAAGTCGCCGCTGGCTGCCGCAATTAACGCCTCCGTCTTCCGCCAGTCCGGTTTCTCGCGGTATCCAGACCACATTCCGAAGAGTATTCGCGTTCGTTCGGGCAGGCGCCCCTCAAACTCTTCGATCAACGAGGGACGCGCCAGCATGATGAATTTTCCCGGTGTCGCTCGAATTTCATCTAGCGTAATTGCGGCGGCTCGTGCCTTCAGTTCCAATTTCTCCACCCGCTTGCGCTGGCGAGGGAAATAAACACGCAGTTTGCCATTTGCTGCCGGCTTTGGCAGCGACCTCTCAGCGATCATGTAAAGCACGGCCGCCATGTAGTGATCGCAGACAAATGTTCGCCCTGTTCTCACTGCTGCCCGAAAAAAGGAGACGAAGCGGTCGAGGTTCTGCGGCGAAAAAGCGACCATCACCAACGAATTGACAGAGCGCGCGACTTTAACGGCATACTCCTCCACCGATAACTCGCTCGGAAAGTCGCCGGCAGCACGGCCGAGATTTGTGCCTTCGATGACCGTGGCATCGAGGGTGCCACGCAAATTTTGGATCAAGCGCTTATGCATTCCCGGCTTTCGACCGTGGAATCGCAGATCCCCTGAGTAGAGGAGACGCTTGCCGCCGTGCTCGACCAAGTAAGCAACGCCGCCGTAAGCGGAGTGATCGACGGGGTAAGCCGTCACCTCAACCCCTCTGATCCGAAGCTTCGTGAATGCATCACCCCATTTCGCAAGCGGCACGGCCTTCCAACGTTCCCTTCGGAGAGTGACGCCGCGCGCATACAGGCTGCCCACGAACATCATCTTGCTCGTTGCGACGGTGCTGTATATCGGAACGCTGGCCGGCATTTGTTCGATAAACCCCGTGTGATCTGGGTGTGCATGGGTGAGAAAAACCGCTTGCGGTGCGTCACCAGGAACGAACAAGCCTGGCACCGGCGGCGGAGCGACCGTGCCTTCGCCCTCAAGCGGCCAGCCGCAATCGAACACAAGCCGCGTACCGGCGCACGCAACTTCAAGACAGCTACCGCCGATCTCAACCGCGCCGCGATGAATGATGACGTTCAAGGAATTGAGAGATCGAAGGTCGACGAGTTGCGACAACCACCGGGGCGGCGGATCAATTTTAATTGCAATGCGAAGTAGTCAAAATGCCAATTTGATCTCGGGCGATCTTCTCTGTGTAAGCCCAGACG
The DNA here is from genome assembly GCA_013695925.1 of Chthoniobacterales bacterium. GTDB lineage: Bacteria > Verrucomicrobiota > Verrucomicrobiia > Chthoniobacterales > UBA10450 > Palsa-1392. Next base: position 999 of record JACCZO010000043.1, on the reverse strand, counting down.
CTTGCGAAATAGCAGAGGCGAAGATTGGCCAACTTGTTGACAGCTTGAGACACTGCGCCCGATCGATGGGGTTGACTTTCAAATTGCTCGGCACTTCAGATCGCCCGATCGACATCTGGATTCGCGATTGGGGTCCGGTGGCGGGAAACTATTTCCGCTACGATCCGTCGTACGCACGCGGACAATACAAACCCGGTGCGACCGCACGTGCGCGGCGGCACTTGAATCGCCATCTCGGATTCTCGCCGCGCGCAGTTCCGCTCGTGCTCGAAGGAGGCAATCTGGTGCATAACAGGCGCGTCGCGGTCGTGACGGAAAAGATTTTGGAGGATAATAAGCACCTCTCGTGTGGCGAAATTGAACGCCTGATTCTCGCCGTCGGATTTGAGCAAGTTGTTTTTATTCCGGTCGAGCCGGCTGACAGCGTCGGACACGCGGATGGGATCGTGAAATTTCTTTCGCCTGAAGTACTGCTCGTGAACGATTACGTCGGCAGCGAATTCCGCGATTATCGTCGACGGCTTCATCGCACATTAGAGCGCGCCAAGATCGCGACTGAACTCGTGCCGTTTCCGTGGTTTTGCACTAACGAAAAGCACAGCGGCATTTGGTCGGCGGTCGGCTGCTACATCAACTTCGTCCTCACAGCGCGCGGCATCATCTATCCGACATTCTCGCATCGGATGGATGATCGCGTCGCTTCGCTCCTCGATGAGCTAACGCCGCTTCCCAAAAGGGCCGTTGAGTCCACGGCACTCGCCCGTCTTGGCGGTGTTCTAAATTGCGCGACTCTCACATTTTGAATTCGAAGAGAGTCGCGTTCGATCGCCCCGAGGGGGAGCGCCGCGGCGGGGGAACCCAGAAGACGTTCTCGGCTTTGTATTCGTCCGGGTCTTCGGGATCGGCGCCGGCCTCTTTGGTGAGCTGGGCGTGCTTCTCTTCGCAACTGTTGGAGATGTACTTAAGATAGATGGCGAGCCAGAGCTTGGCTTCGAAGCC
>JACCZO010000041.1 GCA_013695925.1 Chthoniobacterales bacterium | reverse complement strand
CCGGCAAAAAGGGCGTCGCCTTCGCCTTCGAAAAACTGATCTTCCGGCAGCCAGACGATTTCGTAGTCATGCTCCGCCATCCAATCGGCGAAGAGCGGCGCTTCCCCGGCCCGCTCTTTATGCCGGAAATTGCTCGGAATAAATTTTTTTCCCACCGCCAGCCCGGCGTTGGCGGTGAAAACCATGTCGGGCAGCTTCGGCTTCGGCGGCACAAGATGAACGTTGCATCCCAGACTAACGAGTTTCTCGTGCAACCCGCGCCATTGCGCCTGGACGAGCGGCGTATCCGCCCCGCGAGCGCGGCTCATCCAGGGATTGATCTCGTATTCAATGCCGTAGTGATCCGGTGGACAGAGCAAAAGGTCGCGCATAAGAATCGTCGCCTAACGATCAGCCTGAATGAAATCGGTCAGCTCGCGCAGGAAGGGCTCGATGTCGGTTACCAGACCAACTGCCTGGAAGCTGCCGCGATCGGCCAGCTTCGTCACGACCCCGGGATTGATGTCGACGCAGAGTGTTTTCACGGTGGCGGGGAGTAAATTTCCGACCGCGATCGAATGCAACATCGTGCCCATCATGACCGCGATCGTCACTCCCTCAATTTTCGCGCGCATGGCCCTTTGCGCCTCGACCGCATCCGTGATGACGTCCGGCAGCGGCCCGTCGTCCCGGATCGAGCCGGCGAGGACGAAGTCGACTCCGTTCTTCACGCAGGTGTACATGATGCCACTCTTGAGCAGGCCACTTTCGACCGCCTGTTTGATCCCGCCGACGCCGCGGACGGCGTTGATCGCGCGCATGTGGTTCTGCGTTCCCTGGTCGGCCAGCGCACCGTGCTCGAGATTTACGCCTAACGAAGTCTCAAAGAGCGCGTTCTCGATGTCGTGCACGGCCAGCGCGTTGCCGGCGAAAAGGAGGTGGATGTAGCCCCATTCGATCAATTTCTCGAAATGCTCGGCCGCCCCGGTATGCACGATCGCGGGACCGCCGACCACGAGAATGCGGCCGTTTTCTTCCCGCGAGCGCTTGAACTCGCGCGCCATCTCGCGGATGACCGCGCTCTTCGGTTTTTCGATCGAGACGTTGCTCGACATGAAGCCAAAGACATCGGCCCGGACGGTCGAGCGTTGCAAGGGGACGACCCGGATACCTTGGTGGCCGACGACGATCTGCATCCCTCTCTTCACGCCGTAAAACTTCACCGGTTGCGCTGTCTTCGCTTTGGGATCGACCACGATCGCGCTGTCCATCAGGGCCGGTTTTACCTCCACTTCACCATCGTCGAGCTGGACAAATGTCTGCTGATTGGTCGTGACGTAGAATCTCTCCGGGTAAACCCCATCCGCCGGTGCCTCGGCCAGTCGCACACTTTTCTTTTCCGTGACCTCGGCTCCATGCTGCCGCATCCGCAGGAGGAGCTGGTCGAGTTCGTCGGCACTGGGCGCATCGACCTCGATCCGGGCAAAACTCTGATCCGTGCGGTTCTCACCGATCCTGATTTCGCCGATCTTGAAGCTGCTCCCGCAGGCGATGATCTCGTCCAGTACCTTCGGAAGAATAAGGGAATCGATGATGTGGCCGCGCAGCTCGATGGTCTCGGTTGGCATCGCCGGAACTTAGCCACGGAACGCTTTCGCGCCAGTTGAAGCGAGACTAACGAGTTCGACCGGCCTCGTTTACTGGTAACCGGAGTCGGTTCGATTTCCGCTTGTCGCCACGGCCTTGATTGCTATTAATGCAGCCGCTCTCCAGCAGCAGCACCGTGAACGATCCAAACACAAGCACATCTTCCGACCCGCAATCCGGAGAAGGATTTCGCATCTCGGACCAGCCGATCGTGCGGCGCAATGGCAACGCCGCGGCGGGCAACGGCAGCCCTGCCCAGGGACGAGCGAATGTGGCCGAGACGGATTTTCTTTACGTCATCGCGCGCGATCCGAAGTCGGTTTTTGTTTACTGGGACCTCAACTGGAAGCGGCTTTTTGCCGAAGCCGGCCTCTCGCCGCGCCAGGTCCACCTGCGCATTTATCGGGTGGATGGTTCCATCGAGGGGACGCAAGAGATCAATCCGTTTCGGGGCCATTGTTATGCCGACGTGGCGACCGCGGGAACCGGCTATTATTGTGAGCTGGGCTGCTTGGACGACGGCGAGTGGACGAGTCTGGTCCGCTC